>JAAFHE010000439.1 GCA_013298265.1 Lysobacterales bacterium
CGGCACTTGAGTTCATGCGCGGCGTCCGCGAACTTGTGCGAGCGGCCGTAGAAGAGTATGGCGGAACCATGCGCCCCTGACCCATAGCGGTTAGCTCCCGGGTCAGAACAGACCCTGGACTGAATGGCACTGACTTAAGCCCGTCATCCCCGCGTAGGCGGGGATCCAGCGCCTTTGCTGTGTCGAAAAGCCTGAAGTCACTGGATTCCCGCCTACGCGGGAATGACGAAAATCTGGGTGCTGCGCTTAAGCAACTGCCATTCGTCTCTGACCTCATCATTGAAGCGCTCTGTAAAAACGCATAAAGCAAAGCTGCTGAGGACGGTGCTGCGCCGCGACGATCGCGTACTGCAGTTCTTTTCGACCATCACGACCTTCGGCACGCCGCGCGACGTGACCATCGAGGAGCTGCATATCGAATGCTGCTTCCCGGTCGACGAGGCGACTGCGGCGCTGTGTCGCGAACTCGCGCAGAGCGCAGCGAATAGCTGATCGCAGCCCGGGCGGACAGTGGCCCGAATCGCCCGTCTGCTACCGACCACCGGATCGTCCCAGGTTGGTCGCGACAGCCGCCGACGCTCGCGCGACGACGCACCGATGGTCACCATCCCGCGCGATGACGTAGCCGCGCGACAACGCGTCGCGACGTCCCTGACCGCGGCGTGATTGCATTGCCCGCACCCCGCCACAACTCGCCTTCATGCCGCCCTGGGGCGCACGCCCGGCCTCCTCAGTCACGCGCTGCAATGCACTCCAGCGCCGCGGGGTCGGCGCCATCCCACCGTTGCATCCATCGAGGAGTCATTCCGTGTCCCAGCAGTCGCCACGGCTGTCGCAGGCTGTCCGTGCCGTTTTCACCCGTCGCATGGTTTTGCTGGCGGCCCTGCTCGCCGGCGGGTACGCCGTGTATACGCATCCACCGACGGAGAATGTCGGCACCGGCGAGCTCGGTGTGCGCCTGAATCGCTGGACCGGCACGACAACGGCGACCGGCGAAGGCATCGTCGTCGTGCTGCCGGGAATCCACGAACTGCGCCGCTATCCGTTGCAGGGACGCATGTACCGGCCGGAGCGCAGCGCGAAGGCCGATGGCGAGGCGCCGTTCCAGTCGATCGAAGGACTGTCGCTGGGTGTGGAACTCGCGATCCGCTACACGCTCGATCCGGCCCGCCTCGATCTGCTCACGCGCACGCTGCCGGAGCACATCGACAGCGAGCGTCTCGAACCGGCCGTGCAGGGCACGATCTACAAGGTGTTCGCGCGCTACACCGTGCGTGAGATCTTCTCGACCAAGCGCCAGGAGCTGCAGGACGTGCTCGAAACCGAACTGAAGTCCACGCTGGCGGCAGACGGCATCGTGCTGCATTCGGTACTGCTGGGAAATGTGGACCTGCCTGCCGACTATCGCGCCGGCATGGACCGCCTGCTGGCGGTCGAGCTTGAGACCGAGAAGATGAAGTACACGCTCGAACTCAAGGAAAAGCAGGTCAAGGAAGCCGAGCTGACTGCGGATGCGGAAAAGATCACGCGCGAGAAGGCCGCCCAGGCCGCCGCCTCGGAACAGATCATCGCGGCCAAGGCGCAGGAGGAAGCCATGCGCCATGTGCTGCCGTTCAAGCAGAAGCAGATCGAGCAGCGCCAGCTCGAAGCCGAAGCCGAGAAGGCTTCGCGCATCAAGATCGCCGAGGCGACCGCCGAGGCGCGCCGTATCGAGGCCGCCGGCGAAGCTGATTCGCGCCAACGCCTGGCCGAGGCCGAAGTATTCCGCCTCGAGCGCATCGGCAAGGTGCAGAGCGACCAGATGCAGCGTGACGGCGAACTCATCACCCGCCATCCGCTGCTGATCCAGAAGACCCTGGCCGACAAGCTGTCGGACAAGGTCTCCGTGATCATCGCGCCGCCACCGGCGGACGGCGGCTTCATCGGCAACGGCCTGATCGGCGCCACGACGGTCGCGCACCGGACCGGTGCCGGATCGACCAACTGAAATCCCGGGGAATCCTTCAATGAAACGTCATCTCGCTGCGCTGCTGCTCTGCGCGGGCATCGGCAGCGCGGTTGCCGACGAAACCCTCGGCACGACGGGGATCGTTGCGCAGGATCAGGTCGCGCTGCGTGCCGCGCCGAAGGAATCGGCGCAGCAGCAGGCCGTGCTGTGGCAAGGCGACACATTGGAGATCCGCGGCGAGCGCTTCGGTTACCTGCAGGTCTACGATCATCGCCGCGAGCGTGGCGGCTACGTGCGTGCCACGCAGTTGCGCCGCGTATCGCTGGCGGCCGAACAGGCGCCGGAACTGCTCGCCGTCGTGCGTTTCCTGCGCGATACGCCGGGCGCCGAAGCACTGGGCCTGGCTTATGTCGCCGCGTACCTGAAGGCCGCGCCGGCGCAGGCCATCGGCAGCGAATCGTTTGCCGCCATGGGCAGCATGGCCGAACGGCTCGCACGGCGCGCTTCCTCACGTCACGCCAAGGCCGATGACGCGGTCATCGCCGCGCACCTGGAAGTCGCCGCCGGTCTCGGCGTGGTCATGCGCAGCGTCGAGCGCGACGGCCGCATGCAGCTGTGCTACGACGGCGAAGCATTCCGCCGCGTGCTCGCGCTGCCGGCGAGCGAGGAGGAACGCGCCCGCGCCGCGCTCGCGCTGACGCGACCCGAATGTGTGCCGCCTGACCTGAGCACTACCGCACGCCATGACTTCGATAGCTGGCGCGTCGACGTCCTCGCACGCGCTACCCGCGACACCCTGCCCGAGTTTCTGCGCAACCGCCTGCGCCTGCGCAGCGCCGGCGTACAGGCCAGCTTCGCCTTCCAGCGTGCGCGCCGCGGCGAGGACGCGCAGCCGGCCATGGCGCTCGCCCTGCAGGAACTCGCCGCGGTGAACAAACTGGAACTGGCCGACGAGGACACCAATGCGTACAGCGATGCCGCCGTGCGCGTCGGCGCCTCGCGCTGGGGTGCGGAACCGGCGCCGCTCGAGAGCAAGGGCCTGCGTGTCGTGACGAGCGCCGGCGAGCCGGGCCAGACCTGCATCGCCCTGATAGACGCCAAGCACGACGCAACGAACGCGCTCGCCCGGCGCTGCACCTATGGCCTGGTCTGGACTGCCTCGGCCAGCGCGAATGCAGCCGGCACTGCGCTCGCGCTCGCGGTACAGCCGCTCGATGCCTGGCGTGAACTGTGGATATTCCAGTTAGGCAGCGACGGCTGGCGCATCGACGTGCTACCGCCGAGCCTGGATACGCCAGAACTCGGCTATCTCGAATTCGCCGGCTGGGTGCCGGGCAAGTCGCAGCTGCTGGCTGCGCGCGAGACCAAGGTCGAGGGCCGCTTCAAACGCAGCTTCGAAGTCATTGGCCTGACCACGCTCACGATCGAGAAACAGGTCGACAACCCGTCCTCGCTCAGCGTGTTCTACCGCGCCCAGGATGCGGCCTGGAAGCGGCAGACCGTCGCGCTGCGCTGACCCTATGTCGCCCGCGCCGCGGCCTGGACCTGCGAGAATTCGAGGCCAAAGCGCTTGAGGTACTTGCGCAACCGGTCGGCATCGTTGCTCGAGGTACGCTTCTCGCGGCTGGCCTGGAACAGGGTGCGGCCCGCATCGCTCGCGCTGCGCGCGCTCGCGCAGACGCGCAGCACCTCGGCCAGCTGTACGCGATCGAAGCGGTCGATGTCCTCGACGCCGTCGCCGAACAGCGCATCGAGCAGCGCGTCGGAACCCGCTGCGGCAGTGCCGCGGCGCGCACCGCCCCACAGACGGTTCAGGCGCGCGGTTTCCTCGTCGACGACCTCGACCGTGATGCGCCCCTGCGACGACAGCGTGGCCATGCGCGTGACCGACGCGCCGAGGTCACGGAAATTGCCCGGCCAGGTCGCGTCGACGCTCATCGCAAAACGCAGGTAACGCTGGCGCGCTTCGCGGTTGAAGGTGATGCGTTCGCTGTGGACGCGGGCGAAGCGCTCCAGTTCGAAATCGAGATTGGGCTCGATGTCCTCGGCCCGCTCCTTGAGCCCCGGCAGATAGAACGTCCACAGGTTGAGACGCGCGTAAAGATCTTCACGAAAGCGGCCTTCGGCAACGGCGACGGCGAGATCGCGATTCGTGCCTGCGATCAGCTGGAAATCGCTGCTGACTTCGCGATCGCCGCCCAGCGGCGGGAAGCGCTTGTCCTCGATCGCGCGCAGCAGCATGGCCTGCTCGTCGAGTCCCAGCTCGCCGATCTCGTCGAGAAACAGCAGGCCACCATCGGCACTCTTGAGCAGGCCGGCACGCTCGCCCTGCGCACCGGTGAAGGCGCCGCGCACAT
>JAAFHE010000440.1 GCA_013298265.1 Lysobacterales bacterium
ACTGCGAGGCGTTTGATCGTGCGGCCCGCGTGGCGGCCGCCGGCGTCGGTCATGAGCTTGGCGTTGACGTCGGCGATGCGGCAGGCCAGCGACACCGATTCGGAACCCGAGTTCAGGCACAGAAAGCGTGTATACGGGCAGCCGCCGCGGCCGTTGCCGATCGCAGCCTTGAGTGCGGTCGCGAGCTTGAGCTGGGAAACGTTCGGGGTCATGACGTTGGCCATGACCTGTGGGCGGCTCATGGCCTCGATCACTGCGGCCGGCGCGTGGCCGAAGCCGAGCATGCCGTAGCCGCCGGAGTCGTGCAGCACGGCGCCCTTGAGTGTGACCACCCACGGACCGCAGGCGGCGAGGGCAACGTACGGGTTGACGGAATCGTCGGAGTAGAAGTTGATGAAGTCGGCCTGGATCTGGCGCATTTGCTCGGCTTCGTCGAGCGCGATCAGCTGCGGCAGTTCGGCCTGCAGTTCGGCGAAGCGCGCATGGGCCTGGGACACGGCGGTGACGAGATCGGGCGAGGTTTCGGCAAAGCGCAGCAGGGTCGCGTCGTCCAGACCGCGGGTACGCGCGGCAGCGCCGGCATTGCGCAAGGTATTGAGTTGTTCGATCAGCGACATGGCGGGCTCCAGCGAAACAGACAGACCCACGCAGGGTGGCGCGGGTCGGACACGATTGAGTGCGCCGGACGGCGCGAGGTGGCGGGAGTCTAGCAGAGCATATTGGTCGGTCCCTGGAGCCGATTCATGGTTGCCGGAAGGGACCAATTTTGCGTGCCTTCCCGCCGTGCAGCGCGCCATGGATGACGATTGTCAACCGCAAGTACTGATGCTGCCAACTGGGGGCGCTTGCTCCAGCGAACTACGCTCGCATCACATTCGGGAGAGTCGCGATGACAGCGGAAACGGTGGCGCAATTGTGTGCGGTGAACAAAAGGCGCGGTGCGGTGCTGGCACTGGCCGGCGTCGATCTGGCGATCACGCGGGGTGAGGTCTATGCACTGCTTGGCGCTAACGGCGCCGGCAAGACGACGGCGATTTCGCTGCTGCTGGGCCTGCTGAGGCCGGATTCGGGCGAAGTGCGCCTGTTCGGTTTGCCGCCGCAGGATCTGACCGCGCGGCGGCGTATCGGCGTGATGCTGCAGAGCGCCGGGCTGCCTGACACGCTCAGTGTCGGCGAGCTGATAGCCCAGGTGCGCAGCTATTACCCGCAGCCGCGCAGCCAGGCCGATGTGGCCGCGCTCGCCGGTATCGAAACCCTGCTCAATGTACGTTACGCGAGCCTGTCGGGTGGTCAGCAGCGGCGCGTGCAGTTCGCGCTGGCGCTGTGCGGACGGCCAGACCTGCTGTTCCTCGACGAACCCACGGTCGGCATGGATACGGAATCGCGCCAGCAATTCTGGAAAACCATACGTGAGCTGGTCGCTCACGGCTGCGCCGTGGTGCTGACCACGCATTATCTGGAAGAGGCCGAGGCGCTGGCGCAGCGCGTCGGTGTGCTGGCCCAGGGGCGCCTGTTGGCTGAAGGCAGCCTCGACGCGATCCGCGCCCGCGTCGGTCGGCGCCAGATCCGCTGCATCAGCACGCTGACGGCCGAGCAGGTGCAAGCCTGGCCACTCGTGCACAGCGTGCAGCGCGAAGGTGACTGGCTGCGCATCGTCACGCCGCAACCCGAACCGATACTGCGTGAACTGCTGGCTGCCGACACGCAGTTGCGTGAGGTGGAAGTACAGCGCGCCGGACTGGCCGAAGCGCTGCAGACCATTGCCCGGGAGGCTGCGTAATGAACGCTCTGGTATTCGATGCGATTTCACGGTCCAGCCTTGTGCTCGAGGCGCGGCTGGAATTCCTGCGCCTGCTGCGCACGCCGAGTTTTGCGATACCGGCGCTGCTGTTCCCGGTCATGTTCTATCTGCTGTTTGGTGTATTGCTGGCCAAGCCGGGGGCTTCGCTGCAGGTCGCGCACTACCTGATGGCGACTTACTGTGTGTTCGGTGTCATGGCGCCGGGCCTGTTCGGCTTTGGCGTCACCGTGGCGAGCGAGCGCGACAAGGGGCTGCTCGCGCTACGTCGAGCTCTGCCGATGCCGCCGCTGAACTATGTCGGCGGCAAGCTCGCCATGGCCATGCTGTTCGCGGCGATCATCTTCGTGATGCTGGCCCTGGCCGGCGCGCTGCTCGGCGGCGTGCGCCTGCCAGTGTTGCAGTGGCTGCTGCTGGCCTTGGTCATGGTGTTCGGCGTACTGCCGTTCTGCGCACTGGGCCTGCTCGTCGGCAGCTTTGCGAACGGTCAGGCGGCACCGGCCATCGTCAACGTGATCTACCTGCCGATGGCGCTGCTTTCAGGTCTATGGTTCCCGCTCAAGCTGCTGCCGGCGGCGTTCCAGGCGCTGGCACCGGTCTGGCCGGCCTGGCATCTGGCCCAGCTGGGATTGATGAGCATCGGCCAGCCCACCAGCGGTGCCCTGTTCGGTCATATCGCCTATCTGGCGATCTTCACGCTGCTGGTCGGACATTGGGCCGCTCGGCGTTTGCAGCGCGAGCCCTGAGGGCGCATCCGTGGCAGCATCGCGCTTCATGAGCCTCTTCGCCCATCCCCAGTTGCTGGCCTGGCGCGACCGCCTGGTCCCTGCCGAGCTCGGCATGGGCTGGGCGCCGTTCCTGTCGCTGAGTTATCTCGGCTTCCTGTTCCTGCCGGTGCTGGTGCCGCGCATCGCGGCAGCGACCTGGCTGCCGATGACGCTGCTGTCCACGCTCGTATTCCTGCCACTGTACTTCCGTGGGTACTGGGCGCAGGGGCGGGAAATCGTCCTCCTGGTCATCGCGATGTCGGCGCTGGCGATGGCGCTGGCGCCGCTCAATCCGTTTTCCAACACCTTCGTGATCTTCGCCTGTGTGTTCGCGCCGCACCTGGCTTCGCTGCGCAATGCACTGCTGCTCGCGCTGGGCGTCACCGCGGGCTTCTCGCTATTCATCCTGATTACCGTACGCGGCGCGCCGTTGACCGTCGGCATCACCTACCTGGTCGGCGCGGCCTGCTTCGTCGGTTCGTATTTCATGCGCGAAAACCAGCGCAAGCAGGTCGCGCTGCGTCTGTCCCACGAAGAAGTGCGCCGCCTCGCCGCACTGGCCGAGCGCGAACGCATCGGCCGCGACCTGCATGACTTGCTCGGTCACACCCTGTCGCTGATTACCCTCAAGTCGGAGCTGGCCAACCGCCTGTGGGATCGGGATCCGCATGCAGCGCGGCAGGAAGTGCGCGAGGTCGAGCGCGTCGCGCGCGATGCGCTCAGCCAGGTGCGCCGCGCCGTGACCGGCATACGCGCGGCCGGGCTGGCTGCGGAAATGGTCTCGGCCAAGCTGCTGCTGGAATCCGCGGGCGTCGCCTTCCACTACGAACTCGGCCGCGAGCCGCCGCCGCCGGCGATTGAGACCTGCCTCGCGCTCGCCGTGCGCGAAGCCGTGACCAACATTCACCGCCACGCCCAGGCCACGCGCGCGACGGCACGGCTGGTGCTGGAAGAGGACGGGCTGCTGCTGGAAGTGCGGGACAACGGCCGCGGTGGCGATATCGTCCCGGGTAACGGCCTGAGCGGAATGCGCGAGCGCTTGCGCACGCTCGGCGCCGAGCTGCGCGTCGATTCGCTGCGTGGGCAGGGCACGCGCCTGTGTGTCCGCGTGCCGCAGGCCTGTCTCGCGTCGGCCGAGGGCGAGCGGGTGCACGCATACATTGAAGCATCTCCGCATCAGCAGTCATCACCTTTGATTCTGCAGCCGCCGTGAGCAATCGGGCCGTGCGGCCAGATGCAAACCGTTCGGTCATGGGTGTCGAGATCCGGTGCCGGGTGCAGCGCCTAGACGCGAGAACGCGTTCAAGACTTTCCTTGAGCCGTCCTACGCCAGCCGATACCCTGCGCCGCAGTTCGCCGGCAAGGATTCCGCATCAATGATTCGTGTACTGCTGGCAGAAGATCAGGCGATGGTGCGCGGCGCGCTGTCCGCGCTGCTGCGGCTCGAAACCGACATGGACGTGGTCGCCAGCGCCGCTGATGGCCAGGAAGCGTGGCGGCTGATCGAACAGCACGCGCCCGATGTCGTTGTGACTGACATCGAGATGCCGGGCCTGACCGGCCTGGAGCTGGCCCAGCGCGTGCGCGAGCGCGGGCCACCCTGCAAGGTCGTCATCGTCACGACCTTCGCGCGGCCCGGCTACCTGCGCCGTGCGCTCGAAGCCGGCGTGGTCGGCTACCTGCTCAAGGACGCGCCGGCAGAGCAGCTGGCCGAAGCGCTGCGCACGGTGCAC
>JAAFHE010000443.1 GCA_013298265.1 Lysobacterales bacterium
ATCTGAGAGAGGAAGAAGGCCCGCAAACTGGTTCATCGCGGGCTCGTCGATCCAACTGAGAATGCCCTGGCGCAGGTCTGCTGGGCGACGGAGCAGCGGCATCTGGAGGAGAGTCCAAACATTGACAGGCTTGTCAAATCCGCGAGAGACGCATACGAGGCGGAGTTCAAGCTAAAGGTGCAGCAGGGCGAACTGGTCGCCGCACTTGATTCGGGGCGGCGGTGGAAGGCGGACGAACCATTTTCCGCGCGGCCGATGGCTGAGATGGCATTCGTATCTTCCCTGCTGGATGCGCACGATCTCACCATTGAGATGGCTGATCAGGTTCAACGCCTGGACGGGGCAGTCGATGGCACTTTGGAGCTAAATAGAGTGTTTGCCGTGCTTAGTTCCAATCGACTTTCCCCAGTTGTCGATGGGACCGAGATCGAGCGCGTGAAGCTGCGCCTGTTGCATCTGGTCGAACATAGCGAACAGCGTTCCTATCACGCGTTAGCGAACTTGGGCTTGTGGCACTACCGTTTTGGCTCGCCAGCACAGGGACGTGAGATCTATCGAATTGCAGTCGACGCTGCGAGAAAGTCTCACAGCAACGAGGCTGCGGCGTTTGCGGCTGTGTTTGCAGCCAGGGAGGCCGTTCTTGCTGGTGACACGGAATCTGCGGAAGACTTGGCCCTGGCGCGCGCGCTAGCGGAGAAGGCGAAGAGTAAGGCTTGCGCGTTTTATGTGAGAAAGCTAGATGCGCTGGCGGTTGCCCCCGATAAGGAGAATCTCATCTTGTCACCAGAGTCCGCAGCGACGTTCGTCGGCGACGTAGCCAAGAAGCGCGAAATGAAGGTTTCGCGGACCAAGACTGGCTACGTGATAACGCTTGTCAATGACTCCGGAAAATAGTCAAAACCATCAACTGGGTGCAAGCGCGGGCAGAGCCCCTTGCCATGACGGTCCATGCGATCTATATGCCTTCTCATGGCTGCGATGCTGGGTAGGCGGTGCTCAGGCCGAACACTGCGCATGCGGACTCGACCGGCTCAGACCTGGCAGTGTCGGCATCGCTCCCTGATCCAACCGCCAAACCCAGGCAGATGCTCCGTTGACTTGCGCGAGATCCTTCATCGCGACGGCAGTCTGTTCATCGTCCGCGCTACGCGGGACGATGCAGAGCACCACGGGTGATTCACCAGCATCGGTCAGGATGACGCTGGCCAGCATCTGCCCCGCCGGCAGGTTGTAGCGCAGCCCCTTCACGAATGCGCGCCCGTCCCGCACCAACCGCTCGAGGAGTTGCTGCTCGAACGAGTCTTCGATGGGCAGCCACTGTCCCGTCACCGGCATCAGCGACAGTTCCTCGATCGTCGGCACACCGGCGTCGTTGAGGCCGAAGGTGGCGATCAACATCATGTGAATCGCATCGGAGGCGCCCCATAGGGACAGCTGGCGCTCGAAGCGCCGGCCCATCCGGCGGTAGAGCTGCTCATCCAGCGCAAAGGGTTGATCGGGCACGTGCTTGATGACGGCCTTGAAGCCGTAGCGCGCCGGTACGATCTCCTTGACCTCACCGATCAGCAGCATCAGCGGTCGCGGACCTTTGGGTCTCCCCGCCGCATGCATCAATTGCGCCACGCGGCGCGCGTTGATCTCGTCGCGATGCTCGACGGTAAAGACCTCGGGGATGTAAAGCCGGCTTTGCAGCGCCGTGCCGCGAGCGATCTTGTTCTCTGCGGCAATCAGCAAGTGTTTGCGCACGGTCGCCCAGGATCGCTTGCCTGCGAACCCCGGATGCCAGTGTGTCAGTTCCGCCTGGTCCCACAGGTAGTGCAGCAGCCCGCGCAGGCTGAGCTTGGTGCCGTCCGTGGCCACGCTGTCGCCGCCATCGCCACAGTCAGGGTCAATCGAGCGTGCCCCAGCTTTCGACATCGAGAACCCGAGCTTCAAAGCCGTGACGCCGTTGACCGGGTCTTCAGTGATCGCCGAGCCCAGCACCTGGCCGAGTCCCGAGAACTCTGCCGGCGGCTCGTACGACGGGCAGTCTGGCGCATGGTGGCTGCCGGTGTAGGGCATGCGCTTGATGAGGTAGCCATCCCCCAGCCGGGCCACATACATCTCGATGCCCTCGACCAGGCAAAGGCACAGCGGGCGCAGGTGCGTCGCGTGTGCGGCCGACACGACCTCATCGAACCCGGCGTCATCCGGGTTCCAGCGCCGACCCTGAATCAAGTACATGCCGGTCGTCCTGACGTGCGAGGTCTCATCGCACCGGCGCCGCTCTCTCGCGGTTGCGTTGCACTTCTGGCGTCGGCACTACCACCGGCCGCTGCGACGGTGCAGCCTTGTCGTACACCTTGACCCGCACGGTCTGGCCATCGCGCAGGCGCTGAGCCAGGTTCTCGGCGGCGGCGGTCATCACGGCTTGACGCTGCTTCTCGGGCACCTGCTTGGCGACCAGCACCGCCTCCAGGGCTGCCAGCACCGCCTTGCGGCCACCGCCGCCGCGCGCGGATTGCTTGGCCGCACCGTCGGCACTCGTGCCACCGTTCGACATGGCGGGCTCGATGCGGTTGATTGCACGCGCATCGCGTTCCCGGCGGAGCAATTCCTGGTCGGCATGCTGCGGTTCGTAGCCCAGCGCCTTGACGCCGCGCAGCGAGGCCTCGAGCCAGATCAGCCGTTTGAAATCTTCGTTCCCAGACACGCGCAGCGTTTGCCAATTGCGCGCCTCAGCCACGTCGACCATCGAGCGTGCGACGGAAGGGTTGTTGTTGTCGGTGGCCAGCTTGAAGGTGGATTCGGTGAAGGCCACGCGCGACGTGTCGCCGCGGTAGCGGTACTCGGTGTGGCCGACGCCCACCTCGCCGAGCCTCAACGGCGGGCGTTTGATGATGTAGCGTTCGCTCAGGGCATCGACCAGTTGCAAGGCGCGCGCGGCACGCTCGGCGTCCACATCGATCTTCGCGATGACGGCCTCGGCAGGGAGGGCCGGAGCTGCAGGTGCCGCCAGCGGCACCACGTTGGTGGCGCGCTGCGCGTCTTCTTTCGTCGGCGGCGGCGCGACAGTGCTGCGTGCTTCGGCCTGCTGCCAGGCGCCGCCGACCTTCTCCACCGGTGTGCGTTTCCCGTCCGCATCCACGGCATGAAATCGGGTGGCGCCGAGTTGATCGGCTTTCGCCGCCATCTCGTCGAAAGTCTTGACCCGGTAGGTCACCTCGGCAAAGGGATCGCGTAGCTCGTAGCGCGGGCCGGCCGGCTCCGCAGGGGCCTGGAACCGCTGCTTCGCCACGGCGGCCCGGTTGGCCGGCTCGACGGCGCCGCCCGGGCGAATTGTGGGTCCAGAGTCTGTGTCCATTTCGTTCTCCCGGTGAGTGCGGCGGCCTCGGCTGCGGAGCGTTCGTCAAAAGTGCGACGGCGCAAGCGGCCCGATGGCCTGCGGTGGCACGCGGTACAGCTCGATCTCCACGCGCCGGTTCAAGTCCCGTCCGCCGGGTGTGCCGTTGTCTGCTGAGTGGTCGCCTACCGGCTGCCATGTCGTGCGAATGCGCCCGGGGTCGACGCCGGCCTGCACGAGGTAGGCGCGAACGGCTGCTGCGCGGTCGCGTGCAATGCGGCTCTCGGTCGGTGCCTCCGTCGCACCGTCGGTACGCCCGCGCAGCATCACCAGCGCTGCTGTGCGCGCCTGCTCGATCAACTGCACGGCGCCCGGTTCAGGCACGGCGACCTGCGCGCTGCCGAGTGCGAAGAGCACCGTATAGACCGCATTGGGTCTGTCGGCCGTGGCCGCTGGCCGACCGGCCAGCGCCTGTTGCTGCAGTGCCAGCCGCGTGGCCATGTCGTTCGCGTAGTGGCTGGCGCTCTCAGCGAGGCGAGTGGACTCGCTGGCCAAGATGCGCGTGTTTTGCAACTCGCTCTTGCAAACCTGCAGCTCGACCGCCACGGCCGCGTTCGCCGGGCGCTTCAATGACTCATCGACCGTCGGCGGCTTCGGCGGCGAGCTGCATGACCCCAAGGTCAGCGACATCGAAATCAGGAGCAGGGAGGCGCGCATGGTGTTTGTCCTTTTCATCTGGCGGGCTACGCTTGAAGCGCACGTTCCGGCGCTGGCACGGTGAGTTCGGCGGCACCGTGCTCAACGCTGGCGGGCTCGACCACGCCTCCCGCAGGCGCGGCGGAAGGTGACGACGATGTCTTCTGGAAGAAGCCATCGACACACGCCGTGATGTCGGCCTCGGTTGCCGAAGCGCTGGGCACCGGCAGGTCGCTGAAATCCTGTGCCAGTTGGGCGATGTCGAAGGT
>JAAFHE010000444.1 GCA_013298265.1 Lysobacterales bacterium
CACTCGGCTACCGCGCGTGAGAACACCGGCGCGCTCGTGCCGCGCAGTTCGACGCGCGAGATGGCCCAGTGGGCGTCGTTCGCGACGAAGGTGCTGGTCACGCGCGTGCGCAGGCGCAGTTGCACGGTGCGGCCGGCGACGCTGTTGTTGAAACGCAGGGTGTCGTCGCGCCAGCCGGTGGAGATGCCGCTGTAGTTGGCGTTTCCGCTGGTGAGATAGGGCGTGGCGTCCTGCCACGGACCGTCGTCCAGGCGGATTTCCACCTTTCCATAACCGGGCTGCGTCGGCGAGCGGTCGAAGTCGTAGTCGTGACGCAGCAGCAGTTCCAGCGGGACGGACGCCGATGCGGTGAAGGGGCGGGTTGCGAGCCAGGTGTTGAGGCTGAGCTGCGGATCGCTCATCACATAGCTCCAGCTGCCGTTGTAGCGGCGGCGCTGCCAGTCGAGCACGTCGGCCAGTGCATCGCCCTCGGCGCCCAGACAGACGTTCAAGGCGCAGCCGTGCGGATAGTCGTCGAAGCCGCGGATCCAGTCCTGCGCGAACGTGGCGGCATGAGAGACGCTGTCGACGTTGCGGTCGCGCGGCAGGTCGATGTTCACGTCGAAGGCCGTGCTGCTCAGCGCAAACGCTTCCGGATGGTCTGTATCCCAGGCGAAGGCCTGTACCGGCAGGGTCAGCAGGCCGCGGCTGCTGCGCACGCGGAACGGCAGTACGACGTCGATGGACTGGTCGGGCGCGAGTCCGATGCGATCGACGTAGACGCGTTCGGGCAGGTCGTAGAAGCCTGGGATCGGTGGCACGGTCAGCGTGATCCGGTTCAGCGCGGAGAAGCCTGTGTTGCGCAGCGTGACGACGACGCTGCCTGGTTCGTTGCGATCGAGCACGCCGTCGCCGTCGCCGCCGTTCTCGCGCAGGCGCACCTCGATCACGTCGAGCGCGCGCTCCAGGTCGCGGAAGCTCTCGCGTACGCCGCGCAGGCTGTAGGAGTCGCGTGGCGGCGACACGGCGCCGGCGCCCATGCCGCGTTCGGCGAAGCCGCTGCGGCAGCGGCGATAGTCTGCTTCGCTGTCAGCGCGGATCGCGAACAGCACCGCGTCGCGCGCCTCGGTATAGGTCGCGTCGAGCGGGAACAACTGCTGGCCGGCGACGAGCCAGCCAAGGAATTCGCGCTGGCGCGCGTCGAACTGCGCCGGAGGCGAGGCCGCGAGCACGTTGCGTGCGCATTGCCACAGCGCGCTGGTCCAGATTTCGCCGGCGGTGTGGATTTCCGCATTGACCAGCGAGCGCGCCTTCCAGTCGAACGGCCGGCTGCCGGCCGGCACCGGATTGTCCTGGCTGATGTGGCGGAAGGTCAGCGGGTTGCGCTGCCGGTCGCTGGAATACGGGTAGCGCCGGATGCCGTGGTAGTAGCTGTTGTCGGGATTGGTCGGCGAACCGGCTACAGGCAGGTTGTCGCCGCCGAAGTCGTAGTCGAGGTTCATGTACGCACCGACCGCATAAGCGCCGGAGAACTCCGGCTTGCCGGCCATCGCGTAGCGATCCTGTTCGCGCACGGTCACGAACAGGCCGACGAAATCGGCCATGCCTTCGTTCAATGCGCCGGGCTGGCCGTAATAGCCCGATACGGTCAGGCGGCCAAACATGGTGTGCGCCCATTCGTGCGCGAGCACGCCGAGGTCGAATCCGCTGACGTCGCGCGCGCTGCGGCTGCGCAGGTTGAATCCCAGCGACAGCGCAGGGCTTTCGCCGTCGGTCGGTGCGTAGGTAAAGGTGGAAATGTAGGCCGCGTGCACGAGCAGTGGATCGCCGGCGATGCCGCCGCGGCCATAGTTGTCGGTCTGACTGTTGCCGGCGGCCTCGTCATAGCCCACACCGTAGAACAGATCATGCAGCCAGTTCGTCGCGTAGAAACCCTGCACAATCTTGGCGTTGAGGTTTTCGTCGTCGGTCGGAATCGGTGCGAGCGCATCGTTGCATTGGTTGTAGTCCGACAGCGTCGCGTCGACGTCGTAGGCATAGTCGAAGCGGCGCGGCCCGTTGGTGCGCGCGCGGAAATCGCCTTCGCCGCCGTTGAAGCCGGGACCCCAGCCTTCGTAGCCGCATTCGCCGTCGACTACGTTCTCGGCGTTGAAGAACGCATCGACGTTGTTGCCGCGCGTTTCAGTCGCGCCGTCAGCGAGCCAGGGATCGCCGGTGCCGGCGTCGGTCAGGCTCAGCAGCGGCATCGGTGCAGGCACCGAAGGCTGGTAGGCATCGGGAACACCGGTCGGATGCGGATTGGTATAGCCGTAGGGATCGACGTAGGGCAGGCCGCCGGCGTTGGCGAAGACGCGGTAGGTGAAAGGCTGCAGGTCGTGGATCTGGCTTTGCCGGCGCAGGATGCGGCCGTCTTCGGCGGAGATCACCAGCGCGAGTGCGGTGGGCCGCGCTTCGCCTTTGCGCGCGCCGATCACTTCGGTGTAGTAGGCCGCGATCAGGCGATCAGCGGCGGGAAACCAGACCGGCTTGATGCGCGCCGGGCGCAGCGCGCGGAACGTGTCGGATGCTTGCAGCGTGATGCGCAGATAGTCGCCGTCGGCACGTTTGGCGCTGTCGCGCTGCACGGTCGCGTCGAGAGCCAGGTGTTGCAGACCGCGCTGCAGTGCCTGTGTCGCATCGAGAGCGAAGGTCGGCAGCGCGGCGCTGTCGGCCTTGTCGCTGAGACTGCCGCCGGCGACGCGTGCCTCGCCCTGTGCATCACGCAGGACCGTCAGGCGCGCGCCGAATACCTCGATGCCGCCGGCGCGCTGGTCGAACTGTTCGATGCGACCGTTGGCGCGGCTGCGTCGGAGTTGAGATGTGGACAGTTGCGGATAGCGCGCCAGCAGCGCAGCGGTGATGTCGCCCCGCTTGGTGTTCGCCGGCAACGTGTCTAGCCAGTCGAGACGGCGCTGCAGAGACGATGGTTCCGCGGCAGCCGGCGCGGCAGTCTGGGCAAGCGAAGGCGAAGCCATGGACAGGCTGCCGGCGACCAGCAGCAACAACAATGCGTAGTTCACGAAGATACTCCGACGAATGACGGCGCGGGCGAGCGTAGCAATCGCAGCTAACCTACGCAACGCTTCGTACGTAACAATGGATAGTTGTTGCGGTGCCGCAGAATCACGCTCGGCATGGCGATCTACGGCGCCTTTCGTATTCATGGCGTTTCGTGCAGAATCGGCCGCGTCGCGAGGATCGTGGCGCATGCATTCGATCGGCCATGCAGAGGCGCTGCATCAGCCCCGCAGCGCGCGAACTGGCACCGGCGCGATGCGGGCTGTCGTGAACCGCGTCAGTGCACGGCCCACGGCGCTTTGTCGAACTTGCCGACCAGATAATCGATGAGCACCTGCACGCGCATCGGACGCAGGCGGCCCGGTGGCGTGACGACATGCAGTGCGATGGGCGGCGGCGACCAGTCCGGCAGCACGATGTCGAGCTTGCCGCTGCGCAGTTCGCGCCAGACGAGGAACTCCGGCTGCAACGCCAGGCCGAGGCCGGCGAGCAGGGCGGGGTTCAAGGCTTCGGCATTGTTGACGCGCAGCGGCGTGCTCAGGCTGATCGAAAAGTCACCGTGGCGCCGGTGTGCGAAGCGCCAGGCGTTGCCGTGGCGCGAATGGGTATAGAACAGCGCATCATGATCGGCCAGGTCGCGCGGATGCCGCGGCCGGCCGCGGCGTTCCAGGTAGGCCGGTGCGCCGACGAGCAGCACGCGCACGCCGCAGAGCCGTCGTGCGAGAAGGCTGGAGTCCGCCAGCGCGGCGATACGCAGCGCGAGATCGAAGCCGCCGCCGATCAGATCGGCGAGGCCGTCGTCGAAGGCGATCTCCAGCGAAACCTCCGGATAGCGCTTGAGGAATTCCGGCAGCAGCGGCGCGACGTGCGCGATGCCGAACGACATCGGCACCGCCAGGCGCACCTGGCCGCGTGGACTGGCTGACTGGCTGGTGACTTCGGCTTCGACCGACTCTCCCTCGGCGACGATGCGGTTCGCGCGTTCCAGAGCGCCCTGACCGCTCTGGGTCAGCGACAGGCGCCGCGAGGTACGGTGCAACAGCACGGTCTTCAGGCGGGTTTCCAGTCTCGTGATGGCCTTGGACACCGTGGCTTGCGACAGGCCGAGCAGTTCCGCGGTGCGCGCGAATGAGCCGGTTTCGGCGACCTTCGCGAAGATCGCCCAGGCTTCGAGGTCGGGGAGATTCTGCATGTCGTTTTTGGAAAGGATCCATTTCGATTCTTTCCATTCTAATCCGTATCCCCAA
>JAAFHE010000445.1 GCA_013298265.1 Lysobacterales bacterium
GGGCATCTGCAGCTCGGCACCGAGTAGCTGGCGCAGGTGTGCGGTGACCCGCGCCAGCGAGTCGCCGGCGCCGGTCGGTGCCGGTGCGGCGGCGGGCACGGCGGCTGGCGCGGCGGCCGGCGGCGCAATCGCGGCGGGCTTCGCGCGAACCGGCACGTCCGCCGCTATCGCGACGTCCGCGCGGCGCGGCAGAGTGTGCTGGAAGCGGTTCTCGATCAACGCGAGGGTATCGGCGCGGCCGACGAAGGTGGCCTCATGCATGGCCAGCTCGCGCGCATAGGTGTCGTCGATGGCGGCACGGCGCGCGGCGCTCCACTGCCGCTTGAAGTTGAGCAGGCGCTCGCGCGGCTGGCGCGCGATGCGCCGGGCCAGCGACAGTGCCTCCGCCAGTACCGCGGTGCGCGGCAGCACCGGCTGCGTGATGCCTCGTGCACGCAGTTCGCGGCCGGTGTACTCGTACGCGGTCAGCAGGCTTTCGCGGGCCAGATCCTGGCCGAGCTGGTCGGCCACGCTGAGGGTCGCGCCGGCACCCGGCGTGAACCCGTAGTTCATGTACGGGCTGAGGTAGTGGCTTTCCTCGCCGAACAGCACCGCGTCGGCGAACAGGCCCAGCGACCAGCCCGCGCCGATGCCATGTCCCTGCATCGCAGCGACGACCGGCACCTCGCATTCCAGCGCCGCATGGAAAATCTTGAAATCGGTAAATTTGATCGTGCCGGCCTGGATCGCCAGCAGGCTTTCCTTGGTGCCGCCGGAGACGAAATAGCTGTCATAGCCGGTCAGCACCACGACCTTGTACGGCGTCGCCGCGATGTGCGCGAGCACTTCGCCGACGCCGGCCACCAGCGCCTCGGAAAACAGATTCTTCGCCTCGCGATCGTGCAGTTCCACGAGCAGCACGCCACCGTCCTGGACAGTGGCGCTGACTACGCGGCTGTGCAGCGCGACCGGGCCGGGCGCTGGCTCCTGCCAGGCCGATGCAGCCGCGCTCCAGGCCGGTGGCGGCGCCGCTGCCGGCCGCGACACGGCCGCGGCGAAGTCCTGCGCCAGTTGCATCGCATGGCCCAGCACCTGGTCCGCCGCGACGATGTGCAACGCGCCGGCGCGCTGCTTGAGCGCCTGCCCGGAATACGCATCGCCGGTCAGCAGCATTTCCCGGCCCAGCACCATGCCGAGACAGTGCGGCACGGTCTGCGCGGCCTGCGCCGCGACGCGCGCGTCGGCGCACAGATCGGCCGCGCCGTACCAGCCCGTTTCGCTGCCGACGTGGACGTCGCAGCACAGGCTCAGCCACCAGCCCAGTCCCAGCGCATCGCCGGCCGTCGCCGCGATGACCGCGACCGGCGCGCGCTGGATCAGCGCCTGCAGCGCCAGCGCCTGATCGGCCGACTCGCTGCCGTCGAAGGGCGCGACCTCGCTGGCGAGCACGATGCAGCCGGATGCGGTACCGGCCTCGATCTGCGCCACGGCATCGGCAAACTGGCGCGTGACCGTAGCCAGATCGCGCTGGTCGAGCCGGATCACACGAGCCACGCCGGCCCCGGGTGCTGCCGCCGCGGCAACTGCAGGCTGCAGGGCCAGCGCGCACTGGCGTACTGCGCGGACCAGATGCGCCTTGAGCAGCCGCAGCGCCTCGGCGGACTTGGCCGCCAACCGCTGCGCCAGCGCCAGCGCCTGCTGCTCGATAGCGGCGCGCGGCACGATGGGACAGGTCCAGCCGCTGGCCTTGAGTGCGCTGCCACGCCATTGCGCCGGCGGCGATTGCAGCTGGCGCGCGCGCAGGCTGCCGAAGCGTTCGTGCAGCAGCTCGGCCTGCGCCACGAGCAAGGACTGGTCGACGACCGTATAGCCGTAGTCCGCTTCCTCGCTGCACAGCATCAGGTCGCAGAGCGAGGCCAGCCACCAGCCCGCGCCCGTGGCCGCACCGGCCATCACGGCGACAACCGGATACGGGAACGTGACGATGGCTTCATGCAGCCGGCGCTGCAGCGCGAGGTCGTAGTGCGCCGCCTCGCCGCGCAGGAAATTCTCAGCCGTCCCGCCGAGCAGCAGCACACGCAGCGAATCGCGTCCGCGCGCGACGGCCAGCGCCTGCAGCAGCGCATCGACGAGGGGCGCGCTCAGGATGTTCCTGCCCGCGTCGATGCGGATTGCCGCGATACCGCCGCCAAGGTCGATCAGGCCGACCTCGCCCTGCCCGCCTGCCGTTGCCGCGGCGGCATGGCTCAGGCTGATCCGCGGCCGCGTCGTCACGCCCGCCTGCCACTGCCGCTGCGCGGCGACGAGCGCAGCCGGTGTCGGCAATGCAAAGCGCGGCTTGTGCGGTTGCGCCGTCGCCCGGACGGAGGCCGCTGCACTCGTCGCGCCCAGCGCAAACCGCACCGCCGGCAGCGTCGGTGCAGCCGTGTCCATCGGTTCATCGGCCGGCGCGCTCGCAAGCGGACAGGCAAGGCCGTGCAACTGCGCGAAGACCTGGCCGTGGTCGTCGCACAGGTCCAGGTCCAGCAGCGCTTCGATGCGGCTGTCGGCGACGGGCATGGACGGGCGTACCCAGAGCCAGCACTCGGCCGGCAGGGCTGCCGACACGCGCAGGGTCTGCAACGCCCGTGGCGCGGCCGAGGGGCCAATCAGCTCCAGCGCCGCGGCGCAGGCCTGCTGCAGCAGATCCGGATGCAGCACATAGGCGTCGTCCGCGTGCGCGGCGGTTGCGCGCTGCAGCCGCTGCAGCAACTGGTCGTCACCGCGATAGCGCTGCTCGCCGGCCGCGCGCAACTGCGTCTGCAGCGCGGCCAGCGGCAGCGGCGCGAAATCCAGGCCATCGAGCAGCAGCGCCTCGCCCTGGCAATGCACGATGTCCCCGTCCAGGCCGGCGCTGGTTATTTCGTAGACGAACTGCGTGTCGTCCAGCGCCTGCAGCGCGATCGTCAGCGGGCTTTCACGCGTCAGCGCCGGCGCGGCGAGCCAGTCCACGTCGCGCAGTTCGATCGCTGCGCCGGCACCGACACGCGCCGCCTGGGCCAGCGCGGCGCGCGCCATTTCCAGATAGGCGAACGCCTGCAGCGTGCGGCCCGGCGTGCAGAAGGCTTCATCGCCTCGCAGCGCCGACGCGAAGCTCTGCCGGTACAGATCCGAGGTGTTCGCATGCAGCAGCGGATGCAACGCGGCAACCGGAGCGCCGCCGCGGCCGTCGGGCAGGTCCAGCCAGTGCCGTTCGCGTGCGAACGGATAGGTCGGCAGGCTCACCCGCGGCGGTGTGGCCGCGCCGGCGTACAGCGGGCTCCAGTCCCAGTCCACTCCCTTGACCCAGAGTTCGGCGAGCTTTTCGAGCTTGCGTCCGCTGAGCCAGCGGCCGATGGTCTGCTGCAGATCGCTGTCGGTGGTGAACAGGCTCAGCGCTTCCCGGTGGCGCCTGGCCTGACCCCGGTACAGCGCGTCGGCCTCGGTGTCGCCGGCGACGAACGCACGCAGCGCATCGGCGAGATCGGCCACCGTGTCGACGACCGCGGCGAGGCGTTCGTCCATCGCCTCGCGGCCGGTCTGCAGGGTAAACGCGAGCGCCGCCAGCGACGGCGGCGTGCGGGTGATGAAGTCGCACAGGTCAGCGGCCTTGCGCTGGAGCTGTTCGGGTGTGCGCGCCGAGAGCACGACCAGTACCGGCTCCGGCGCCGCCGCTACCGCTGCCGGCGGCGTGAATTCCTCGATGATCATGTGGGCGTTGGAACCGCCCGCGCCGAAGGAGGAAATGCCGGCGATGCGCGGCAGGCGGCGGCCGTCGATCTCCGGCGCGACCCAGTCGGTCAGGGTCTGGTTGACGCGAAACGGACTGGCCGCGAAGTCGATGTGCGGATTGAGCGTGCGCGAATGCAGCGACGGCACGATCTGGCGATGCTTGAGCTGCAGCAGCACCTTGGTCAGGCCGGCAATTCCGGCGGCGGCCTCGCAATGTCCAATATTGGATTTTGCCGAACCGATCAGGCAGAACTGCCGCTCCTGGCTGTTCTGGCCGAAGGCCTTGTTCAGCGCCGCGATCTCGATCGGATCGCCGAGCTTGGTGCCGGTGCCGTGGGCCTCGATGTAGCTGATATGACGCGCATCGACGCGCGCCTCGCTCAGCGCCAGCGCAATCGCGCTGGTCTGCGCCTGCGGGTTGGGCACGGTATAGCCGTTGGTCTTGCCGCCGTGGCTCAGCGCGCTGCCGCGGATCAGCGCGTAGATGTGATCGCCGTCGCGCTGCGCGTCCGACAGGCGCTTGAGCACCACCGCACCGACCCCCTCGCCCGGA
>JAAFHE010000446.1 GCA_013298265.1 Lysobacterales bacterium
TTCCTGGTCGCCCGTCAGTGTGAATATATTTATGGATTTATTGGCGTTCCGCAGGATCGGCGCAATCATTGCGTACCAACAACTTCCTTAGGGGAATTGCATAGATGGCGGGTAAAGCAGATTCGGTAAAGACGATTTTTTACGCACTGGGCGCGAACTTCGCGATTTTTGTCGCCAAGCTCGTGGCTGCGATCCTTACCGGATCGGGATCTATGCTGGCTGAGGCAGTGCACTCGCTGGCCGATTGCGGCAACCAGGGGTTGCTGCTGCTCGGCCTCAAGCGCGCCAAGGCGCCGCCATCGCCGGACTTCCCGCTGGGCTTCGGCAAGGCGGTCTACTTCTGGTCGTTTCTCGTCGCACTGATGCTGTTCAGCGTCGGCGGCATGTTTTCGATTTATGAAGGCCTGCACAAGCTGCAGCACCCCGAGCCGTTGAGATGGGCCTGGCTCGCGGTAGGCGTGCTGACCTTCGGCATCATCGCCGAGTCGCTGTCGATGTGGGGCTGTCTCAACGAAGTGAACAAGGCGCGCGGCTCGCAGAGTCTCTGGCGCTGGTTCCGCGACAGCCGACAGAGCGAGCTGATCGTGATCTTCGGCGAGGATCTGGCCGCGCTGCTAGGGCTCGCGTTCGCGCTCATCGCGGTGCTGCTGACCATGGCGACCGGCAATCCGATGTACGACGCAATCGGTTCCATCGGCATCGGCGTGCTGCTGATCGTGATCGCCGTCTTTATCGCGGTCGAAGTCAAGGCGCTGCTGATCGGCCAGGGTGTCGAACCGCGCACCAAGGACGCGATGCTCAAGTTCCTCGGCGCGCGCGAGGAGATCAAGCAGGTCTACAACCTGCTGACCCTGCAGATGGGACCGGACGTGATGGTCGCGATCAAGGCCGAGATGTCACGCTATCTCGCGCCGCGCGACATGATCGAGGACATCAACCGCGTCGAGCAGGCATTCCGCGCCGAATTCCCCGATGTGCGCTGGTGTTTCTTCGAGCCCGACAGCCGCGATTAGCGGGAAAGAGGACACAGGAGCAAGAAAACAGCGGGCGTGGGCGAGCCCTGGGCTGCTGGCTCATTTCCCGCTTCTCTTCACGGGTTTTGTGCTCGCCGGCAGCGCTCGATCGGGAGTGACGCTGGAGGCGCTCTCGCGGGTATCGTTGCAAGGCTTCAGTCGCCGCGGAAATACAGCCCATCGATCGCCGTGCTGCCGTCGGGCTGGCCCGGCAGATGGGCCCAGCCCACAATGCCCTCGGCGGTCAGCAGCAGGTAGTTCGGATTCTGCCCAGTGTCGTCGACGTAGCTGTTGTCGTTGAGCAGCACGGTGACGCGCGAGCCGGCCGCCACTGTGACGCCCAGAGCCGCCGCGTCAGCGCCGGGCGCCCGGCGCAACGCGACGGGTTGCCGGAGCGTTCCGCCGATGCCGACTTGGCGCAGCGGCTGCGGCACCTCGTCAAAGCGGCTGCCTTTCCACACGTATACCTTGCGCTGATCGTAGAAATTATTGCTGTGGCCGGCGACGACAACTCGTGCGTCGGGCAGGAACGCGAACTGCGTGCCGGTGGCACTGAACACGGCTTCCTCGGGCTTGGCAGGATCGCGCAGGAGGCGGCAACTCGGATCGGCGCTCGGCCCGGAATCGCAGACCAGGGTCATTGCCGGCAGTTCGCCCAGGCGCAGGGTCAGCGGTGCGGAGGCATACACGCCGGCTGCCTCGTATTCCTTGAGCCAGGCCGGCGCCGTCGCTGTCTCGCCGCGCTCGCGCGGGTACAGCACGGTCACGCCTTCGTTGTTCAGGTCGAGCCGGGTCAATCCCGGAAACAGTCCGGCGAGTTCCGCGGCGGTAGCCATGCCGGGCAACAGGACGACGGCGAGTGCGAGCAGCAGCGGCAGATTCACGACGGTTCCTTTTGCAGAGAAATCAGCGGATGCGGACGCCGACGCCGAAATGCCATTGCGGCCGGTCGAACTGGAAACCCGGCGGCCAGCGGTGCACATGCGCGGCCTCGACCAGCGGAAAGACATACTCGTGTTCGCCGACACGTCCTGCGCGCGTACCGGCCAGGCGTCCGCTCAGCGTGACGAACAGTCCATCGGGATAGTCGTGCCGCTCCACGTAGCCTGGCAGCACGATGATGAAGCGGCCGCGCGTACCGGCGGCCGGAACCGGCTGCTGCGCGGCATCGAGTGGATAGGCCAGCACGGTCACTTCGGTCTGGGTCTCGCGGTTGTCGACGGCGAGGATCATGCCGCCCCAGATCACCTCGGCGTTGCGATAGCGCTCGGGTTCGGTCGCGACGTCGAACGGCAGCGCCGTGGTGACCGGCGCGCCGGCGACCACGACGGGGCGCGCGGCGCAGGCCGACAGCAGTGCGGCGCAGAGGGCCAGGCACAGGCGCAACACGGCAGGCTTCATGTCAGCTCTCCTTCCAGACGGTGAGCGCGGCGGGCAGGGCGATCCCGGCCGGTGCCGCGATCACGAGATCAGCCTGCGGCGTCAGCGGCGTCGCCTGCGGATTGATTTCCGCGAACCAGGCGCCGTGGTGCTGCGCGATGGACGGCAGTCCTGCCGCAGGATAAACCATGGCCGAGGTGCCGACGGCGAGAATCACGTCGCAGGCCCGGGCAGCGTCGCAGGCGAGTTCCAGGACGTTCTGCGGCAGGTTTTCGCCAAACCAGATCACGCCTGGCCTGGCCAGCCCGTCGGCATGATGCGGCGAGCGCGGCGGTTCGCCGGGATTCGCCGCCAGCCAGTCCGCATCAATGTCCCGATGCGTCACCGAGCACAGGGTGCGCGCGATCGAGCCGTGCAGGCAGATCGCGTCGACGGAACCCGCGCGCTGATGCAGGTCGTCGACGTTCTGCGTAACCAGCACCGTAGGCACGCGGCGCGCGAGTTCCGCGACGGCGTAGTGTGCGGCGTTGGGCCGGGCCTCGGCGACCTGCTCACGCCGCCATGCATACCAGCGCCAGACCAGCGCCGGGTCGCGCTGGAAGGCTTCGGGCGTGGCCAGGTCCTCAGGCCGGAAGCGCGCCCACAGTCCGCTCTGTGCATCGCGGAAGGTCGCGATGCCGGATTCGGCCGAGATGCCGGCACCGGTCAGCACCAGCACCCGGCGCGCCTGCCGCAGGCGTGTGGCGAGTTCATGAATCGCATTCATGACGGGAAGTTTCGCACCGGCTGGCTGCAAGAAGGCGTCAACACCGCACGCGTGTCGCCATGACTTCCGGCGCTGGCCGGCAGCGACGGGCTGCGGCATAAACGAACGTTGCGTCCGGCGTCCGGCAGACTCGGGGAGTCTCTGCCGCCATCGCCCCTCTACTTGCCGAAATCACTCCTTGGGAGCCTTGCCCGTGCGCCGAGTCCTCGTCACTGCCGTAGTCGCCTGCTTCGCCACACTCGCCGCCGCCGATGAGGGCATGTGGCAGCCGGCCCAGTTGCCGGCCATCGCCGGCCAGCTCAAGCAGCGCGGCCTCGAACTCGATCCGTCGCGTCTGACCGACCTGACCGGTCCGACCATGGGCGCCGTGGTCAGCATCGGCGGCTGCACCGCGTCGTTCGTCTCGGCCGAAGCATTGGTCGTCACCAACCACCATTGCGCGTACGGCGCGATCCAGTACAACTCCAGCGCGGAAAAAAACCTGATCAAGGACGGCTTTCTCGCGCGCAGTCAGGCCGAGGAACTGCCGGGCGACCCGAACCAGCGTGTCTACGTGACCGACGAGATCCGCGATATCACGCGCGAGATTGTCGGCAGGATCGATCCGAAGGTCGGCGGTCTGGAACGCTACAACGCGATCGACAAGGCGCAGAAGGCCGCGGTCGCCAAATGCGAAAAACCCGGCATCAAGTGCGATGTATACAACTTCCACGGCGGCTACAGCTTCCAGCTGGTGCGCCAGCGCGAGATCAAGGATGTACGCCTGGTCTACGCGCCGCCATCGGCGATCGGCAAGTTCGGCGGCGACGTCGATAACTGGATGTGGCCGCGTCACACGGGCGATTTCAGCTTCCTGCGCGCCTACGTCGCCAAGGACGGCAGCTCCAAACCGTATGCCAAGGACAACGTGCCGTTCAAGCCCAGACACGTCCTGCCGGTCAATGCGGCCGGTCTCGAAGCGGGCGATTTCGTCATGGTCGCCGGTTATCCGGGCCGTACCAACCGTTATCGTCTGGCCGAAGAGACGCGCGACGCGATCGACTGGCAGTACCCGACCAATATCCGCTGGTACGAAGAAATCCTCGGCATTATCAATCGCGCCGGCGCCAAGGATCCGGCC
>JAAFHE010000447.1 GCA_013298265.1 Lysobacterales bacterium
CACCGCCGCGATCGCGTAGTCGTCCGTGACAAATGCCCGCGATTTTGCCCAGACCAGCCGGCCGGCGCGCAGTGTGCGCTGCCGGCCGGACGCAACGATGAGTGAATCCCATGCGTTTTGAAGGAACCGACCGTTACGTCGCGACGGACGAACTCAAGCTCGCCGTCAACGCCGCCATCACCCTGCAGCGCCCGCTGCTGATCAAGGGCGAGCCCGGCACCGGCAAGACCCTGCTCGCCGAGGAAGTCGCCCGCGCGCTCGGTGCGCCGCTGATCGAGTGGCACATCAAGTCCACGACCAAGGCGCAGCACGGCCTGTACGAATACGATGCGGTCGCGCGCCTGCGCGATTCCCAGCTCGGCGAGGCGCGCGCTACCGACATCGGCAACTACATCGTGCCCGGCAAGCTGTGGCAGGCCTTCGCGAGCGAGACGCGCGCGGTCATGCTCATCGACGAGATCGACAAGGCCGATATCGAGTTTCCGAATGATCTGCTGCGCGAACTCGATCGCATGGATTTCCATGTCTACGAGACCGGCGCGACGGTGCGTGCGCTGCACCGTCCTATCGTGATGATCACGTCCAACAACGAGAAGGAACTGCCCGACGCGTTCCTGCGTCGCTGCTTCTTCCACTACATCCGCTTTCCCGACGCGGAAACGTTGGGTGCCATCGTCGACGTGCACTTCCCGGGTCTCAAGCGCGAGCTCGTGCATGAGGCACTGACCGCGTTCCTGTCGCTGCGCGAGATGCCGGGACTGAAGAAGAAACCGACCACATCGGAATTGCTGGACTGGCTCAAGCTGCTGCTGGCCGAAGACCTGGCCGTGGAAACCCTGCGCGAGCGCAATGCGAAGAAGTCGATCCCGCCGCTCTACGGCGCGCTGTTGAAGAACGAAGCCGACGTGCAGCTATTCGAGCGCATCGCCTTCATGGCGCGGCGCGGCGGGTAAGTATGGTTCGAACCCCGGTTTTGGCTTGCGGCAAGACACGCCATCCCCACCCAACCCTCCGGCCCATTGGGCGTTCAAGGCAGCCAGAACCTTGCGGTTCTAAGCGGCTGCCTTTCACCCCCTTGAAGGGGAGGGCTGAATCGGGCCGCCGCTGCTTTGAGCCCTCCCCTTCAAGGGGAGGGTTGGGTGGGGATGGTGTTAGTCGCCGATGTATCCGACGACGTACGCACGTCGGCATCTGCGCTGCTGACTGCAGCCACTCCTTCGGGTCAACGCAAAGAGGCGACGTTCAACATCTAACGCGCAATTACTTCGGCGTACGCTTTGAAATCACGTCGTACTTGGCAACAGCGCGGTCATGCAAGGTCTTGGCTTCCGCGTCGGCCAGCACGCTGATGTTGCCGCCTTCTTTCTTCGTCTTGACCACCAGGGTGCCTGCTTCGTCCCAACCCGCGCGCGTCACCGCGTTCGCACGCTCGGCCATGGCCGGCACGCGTTCCTGCACGACGGCCATAGGCTTGCCGTCGCGATACGCGTAGTAGAAATTCGTGCGGCCCTTGTCGCCGTAGTCGGTGATTTCGCGGATGTAGCGCAGGCCGTTCTTGCCATCGAAGAAACCGTCCCAGGCGGTGGTGCTGGTTTCATCCTCGCTGGCGCCCTGCGAGCGCTTCATGCCGCCGATTGCGCGTTCGAGACCGGCATATTCAGCATCGAGCTTTTCCGATGCGGTGGGCTCCGGCGTCATGACCACGTCGACCTTGGACAGGGAGCCGCGCGTGATGACCGGATACTGGCGCGGTGCGACGTAGCGGCGCTCGCCGTCGATGAGTTCGACGTTGAGCACGTACAGCGCGTTCTGGTCGATCTTGCCCGGCTCGAACGGCAGATTGAACTGAGCCGGTAGCTGGCCCGGGCTGGTCGTGCTCTGCGCGATGGTAATTTCCGGTTTCAGGCTGACGTTGGTCAGCGAAAGCTTGAGCTGGGCGGTCGGACCGACCGGTGCCGGGACCTTGAGCGAAATCGTGCCGGTGACCGAGGTCGGTGCAGGTGCCTGCGCTGCGGTCTGGGTCTGGTTGGCAGCGTTGTTGGACTGGCCGCAGGCGGCGAGGGCCAGACTGGCGATCAGCAGGGGGAGGACAAGCTTCTGCACGAGGGATCTCCGCAAACGTAGAATCGTGACCGGCGCCGATGCGGCGGCATAAAGGCCGCGCAGACTAGCGATTTTAGCCGCCGCTGTCGCGAACCCGAAGGTCGAATCATGCCATCAACCGTGTTGCATAAGCGTTTAGCCTGCCGCTTTGTGCCGCCACCTCCGGCGCGGTGTCGCCCAACCGGTTCCGCGGTTGGGCGGGGACATCGCCGGTCTGCGGCGCCATGCTGATCCGCTTTTTCCTCTGGCTGCGCAGCCAGGGACTCAAGCCGGGCATCCACGAGCTGCTGGCACTGCTCGATGCGCTGCGCGCCGGGTTTTCGCGCCTGTCGCTCGACGAATTCCATGTGCTGGCAAGGATTTGCCTGATCAAGGACGAAACCCAGTTCGATCGGTACGACCGGGCGTTCGGCAGCTTTTTCGCCGGTGTCGACGCCGCAGCGCAGCAGCTGTACGGGGACGTGCCAGCCGACTGGCTGCGACGCGAGTTCGAGCGCGAGTTCACGGCCGAGGAAAAAGCCGCGGTCGAGGCGATGGGCGGATTGCAGAAACTGCTCGAGGAGCTGCGCCAGCGGCTGGGCGAACAGCACGAGCGGCACCAGGGTGGTTCACGCTGGATCGGCACGGGCGGCACCTCGCCGTTCGGCCATTCCGGCTACAACCCCGAAGGCGTTCGCATCGGCGGCAAATCGGACCAGCGCCGCGCGGTCAAGGTCTGGGAGCAGCGCCAGTTCCGCAATCTCGACGACACGCGCGAGCTGGGCACGCGCGACATCAAGCTCGCCCTGCGTGCGCTGCGCCGCCTCGCCCGTACCGGCGCAGACCAGGAACTCGACCTCGACGGCACGATCCGCGCGACCGCGCGCAACGCCGGCTGGCTCGACCTGAAGCTGCGCCCGGAACGGCACAACGCGGTCAAGGTGCTGTTGCTGCTCGACATCGGTGGCTCGATGGACGATCACGTCCGCATCTGCGAGGAGGTGTTCTCGGCGGCGCGTGGCGAGTTCAAGCACCTGCAGCATTTCTATTTCCATAATTTCATTTACGAGCGGTTGTGGCGCGACAACTCGCGGCGCTGGGACGTGCACCAGCCCACGCTGGATCTGATGCACAAGTACGCGGCGGACTACAAGCTCGTCATCGTCGGCGACGCGAGCATGAGCCCCTACGAGATCACCGAACCGGGCGGCAGCATTGAACATCACAACGCGGAAGCCGGCGCCGTGTGGCTGGGACGATTGACCGAACTCTACCGGCGCGCGGTCTGGCTCAACCCCGTCGAGCCGTCGCGCTGGCAGTGGACGCCATCCATCGGCATCACGCGCGAACTCATGCAGGGGCGTATGTATCCGCTGACCCTCTCCGGCCTCAACGACGCGGTCGATTCACTGCGCGGGCGCTGAGCGTCATGCCTCCGGTTTGCGCCGGATGCGTAGCTGATCGAGCGGGAACGTCGCGATGTCCATGCCGCCGCTGCGGCGTGGCTGGCCGGGCTTCGGCCCCCAGGCGTGCGCGTAGATGACCTCGTACGTCGCCGGCAGGCGGCCGTCCTCGCGCCGGAACGGCTCGTACGCGCGTGCCACGGCCTGAGGGCGCGACTTGCCCGTCAGGCCGCGGCGGCGCTGCGCGTCGGCATTGGTCGCGCCGATGGCCTTGAGGTCGCGCATCAGCGCCGGGGCGTCGGCGTAAGTCAGCGTGAAATCGTCGCCGTCGAGCACCGGATCGCGGAACCCGGCGGCGAGCAGTGCGTCGCCGACGCGCTGGATGTCGGGGAACTGGCTGACGTGCGGCGCACGGTCGACCTCGGCCCAGGCGCTGCGCAGCTCGTGCAGCGTCAGCGGGCCAAACGTAGACAAGGCAACAAATCCATCCGGACGCAGCACGCGGCGGAATTCGTCGAACAGCCCCGGCAGATCGACGATCCACTGCATGCACAGGCTCGAAAAAAGCACGTCGACGCTGGCATCGGCCAGCGGCAGCTGGCGCGCATCGGCGCAGACCCGCGCCAGCGGCCGCAGCCAGCTGCCTTCGCGCCGCGCCTGCAGCAGCATCGGCAGGGCCAGGTCCATCGCGATCACCTCGGCCTTGCGCCAGCGCTTGCGCAGCCGGCCGCTGGCGCGGCCCGGGCCGCAGCCGAGATCCAGCACG
>JAAFHE010000448.1 GCA_013298265.1 Lysobacterales bacterium
GTCGGCCGCGATGCCGCCGCCACCGGCCAAGCCGGCGTCGCCGAAACCCAAAGCCGCGGCCCCGCGGCGTGAGGTCGAGCAGGCGGCCGCCATCGGCGCAAAGAAGGACAGCAGCCTGCGCTCCGACGACGCGGCACCGGTTGACACATCGCCGCCGGAGCGCGTCGTCGCCGCGACGGCGCAGCCATCGGCCGAACCACTGACCCGTGAAAACCTGGCTGATGCCGAAAGCACCACGAGCGGCGGCGTCGACAAATTCGCCGCCAGCGCCGCACCGCCGCAGCCATTCCCGAGCGCAGCCGGCGTACCCGACTACAACTCGGTCGAGCGCAAGGCGGCGATCGCTACCGGCTCGCGCCGGGACGACTACGGCATCGATGCCGACGCGGTATCAGCCGATCCGTTGGCGAAGCTGGAACAACGCGCGCGGTCTTCGGCCAAGGAAAAGCGGACCGCCGAAGAAACCGCCGCGCGCCCGCAGTCCGCGCCTGAAGCGCAAAGGCAGACTGCCCCGCAGATGGCGACTGCGCCTGCGGTCGCAGCACCCGCGTCAGCCGCCGCGCCACCGGCGATCACAGCCCAGACCCCATCCCATCCCGTCGCCACGGACGCCGTCGGCAACGCCGCATCGGCGGAGCTGCAACGCAACACGACGCTGGCGCCGGACGAGTGGATCAAGCGGATCCGTGAACTGCTGCGCCAGGAGCGCCGGGGCGACGCGCTGGAAAACCTCGAACTGCTGCGGCGCAAGCATCCGGCCTACGTGGTTCCGGCCGACCTGCGCGAGCTGCGCTGAGCGAGCCGCCGCGTCGCGTGCATATCCCTTCAGCTTGGCTGGTTTGCGGAAACCTGCGCCGGTTCGACGCAGCCGGGGTCACGAGCCCGACAACCTGCCGAACCGGTTCCTGGCCGATAATCCGCGGATGACCACGCCACTTTGCACGCTCGCGCAGCCGGCCGAGGTGTCGCAGGAGATCAAGAAGAGCCGCTTCGTGTGCCAGGCCGCGCCAGTCAGCAGCGCGGCCGCCGCGCTCGCCTTTCTCGATGACGTCGCGGACAACCAGGCCACGCACAATTGCTGGGCTTACCGGATAGGCCAGAATTACCGGTTTTCCGATGACGGCGAACCGGCCGGCACTGCCGGCAAGCCGATGCTGCAAGCCATCGATGGTCAGGGCTGCGACCAGGTCATGCTGGTCGTCACGCGCTGGTACGGCGGTATCAAGCTCGGCGCCGGCGGCCTCATGCGCGCTTACGGCGGCGTCGCGGCGGAATGCTTGCGCATCGCCACGCGCGTGCCTCTGGTGCACAAGACCGAGGTGGCGCTGGAGCTGCCGTTTGCAAGCCTCGCGATCCTCAAGGCAAGGCTGGCCGACTTCGACGCCGATTGCCTTGACGAGCAATTCGGCGCTGCGGGCGCGACGCTGCGTCTGGCCCTGCCTGACGCGCAGTTCGACGCACTGAGCCGGTTGCTCGCCGATCTGACTCGCGGACGCAGCAAACTCAAGCGCAGCGATTGAATCGCAAGGCGGCGTCTCCATCACAAGCAAGCCGCACGATGCGAGGCGCAGCCGTGCCTACTGCCTACTGAAGCGATACTCATGACTGAACCGACTCCGCCGCGCCGCAGCCTTGTCTCTCTCTCCGCCATTCTGCCGCTGCTGCGCGGCCAGCGCGGCCTGCTTACCGGATGGATAGTCTTCCTGGTCATCTCCTCGGCCGCGACGCTGTCGCTGCCAGTGGCCGTGCGCCACATGATCGACGCAGGTTTCGCGGACGCCAACCCGGCCAGCATCAACCTGAGCTTTCTGCTGCTGTTCGGTGTCGCCACCGTGCTCGCCCTCGCGACCGCCGCGCGCTATTTCTGCATTACCCTGCTCGGCGAACGCGCGGTCGCCGACCTGCGCACACGCCTCTACGATCATCTGCTGACGCTCGACCAGGCCTTCTTCGAGCGCACCCGCGTCGGCGAGATCACTTCGCGCCTGTCGGCCGACAGCGAACTCGTACTGACCGTGGTCAGCTCCAGCCTGTCGGTCGCGGTGCGCAGCATCGCGACCTTCGTCGGCGCCTCGATCGCACTCGTATGGACCAGTCCGCGCCTGGCCGGCTACGCCGCATTGGTCATTCCGCTCGTGATACTGCCGCTCGTGCTCAGCGGCCGGCGCTTGCAGAAACTCTCGCGCGACAGCCAGGACCGTCTCGCCGACGCCTCGGCCGTGGCCAACGAAAGCCTCAACGCCATGCGCGCCGTGCAGGCCTATGTGCGCGAGGACACCGAGCAGCGCCGCTACGCCGATGCGGTTTCGCGCGCGGTCGCAACGAGCCGGCGCCGCATCGGTGTGCGCGCCGGCATCACGGCGCTGGCGGTCCTGCTGGTGTTCGGTGCCATCGTCCTGGTGCTCTGGGCCGGCGCGAATGCCGTGCTCGCGGGCGAACTCAAGGCCGGCATCCTGAGCCAGTTCGTGCTCTACGCGTTGATCGCCGGCGGCTCGGTCGGCGTGCTGACCGAGGTCTGGGGCGAAGTGCAGCGCGCCGCCGGTGCGCTCGAACGCATCAACGAACTGCTGTCGACCCGGCCGCAGATCCGCTCGCCCGAGCAGCCGGTCGCGCTGGCGCAGCCGGTGCGCGGCGCAATCACGTTCGAACACGTCGAGTTCCGCTATCCCTCGCGACCGGATACGGCGGCGCTGCATGATTTCAACCTGCAGGTACAGCCCGGCGAGACCGTCGCCCTGGTCGGCCCATCCGGCGCAGGCAAGAGCACCGTGTTCCAGCTGCTGCTGCGCTTCTACGACCCGCAGTCGGGCAGTGTGCGCGTGGACGGCCAGGACCTGCGCGCACTCGCCTTGCCGGAGTTGCGCGGCACCATCGCGCTGGTGCCGCAGGACACGGTGATCTTCGGCGCGAGCGCGCTGGAGAACATCCGCTTTGGCCGCGTCGACGCGCCCGAGGAAGACGCCATCGCCGCGGCCCGGGCGGCCGAGGCGCACGAGTTCATCATCGCGCAGAGCGAGGGCTACGCGAGCCATCTGGGCGAGCGTGGCGTGCGCCTGTCCGGCGGCCAGCAGCAGCGCATCGCGATCGCGCGCGCGCTGCTCAAGGACGCACCGATCCTGCTGCTGGACGAAGCCACCAGCAACCTCGATGCGCAGTCCGAGGCGGCGATCCAGGACGCGCTCGAACGCCTCATGCGCGGCCGCACCACGCTGGTCATTGCGCATCGTCTCGCCACGGTGCAGCAGGCCGACCGCATCGTCGTGCTCGACGGCGGGCGCATCGTCGCCCAGGGCACTCACGAGGAATTGCTGCAGCAGGAAGGACTCTATGCCGAACTCGCGCGCCTGCAGTTCGCCGCCTGATCGGCGCGTAGCTCACGCCACTGCATTCCGCCCTGGCCGCGCCGCGCGCGCCGGGAATCCCGTTTTCCACTATCGAGCATTGTCCATGACTATCCCATCGCGCCTTCGTGCCGTCCTGGGGCTGGGCCTCGCCGCCCTGCTGTTGGCCGGCTGCGGTTCGGACCCGCAGCCCGCCGCCGCAGCCGACGCCGGCGCCAGCCTCTCGGTCAGCCTCGTCACACCGCAGTCGCGCGCGCTGCAGCGCCGCCTGACCGCTTCCGGCGCGATCGCCGCGCAGGAAGAGATGCTGCTTGGCGTCGAACTGTCCGGCGTTCGCGTGGCTGAGGTCCTCGTCGACATCGGCGAACCGGTACGCAAGGGCCAGGTGCTGCTGCGCCTGGACACCCGCACGCTGTCGAGCGAACAGCGCCAGTCCGACGCGGCCGTGGCCGAGGCCGAAGCGGCGCTGGCCGTGGCCACGCGCAACAACGAGCGCATGAGCGCACTGCGCGACAAGGGCCTGATCAGCGCACGCGACGCCGACGAGATGTGGGGCGCGGCGACCCAGGCCGGCGCGCGCCTGAACTCCGCGCGCGCCCAGCGCGAAGCCGTCGCACTGCGCCTGAGTTTCGCTGAGTTGCGCGCACCCGACGACGGCGTGATCTCGCGCCGCGACGTGCAGCCCGGCCAGGTCGTCTCCGCCGGCGGCGAGCTGCTGCGCCTGATCCGCCAGGGCCGCCTGGAATGGCGCGGCAACCTGCCCGAAGCCGAACTCGCCCGCGTGCAGGAAGGCATGCTCGTACAGGTCAGCGGACCCGACAACAGCCGTACCGAGGCGCGCGTGCGCCGCATCGCCGTGAGCCTCGATGCCGCCAGCCGTACGGGTGTGGTCTACGCCA
>JAAFHE010000449.1 GCA_013298265.1 Lysobacterales bacterium
CAGATCGACCACACCACCCGTCAGCAGCGGCACATACAGGCTCGGCACGGTCAGATCGAAGGCCGCTGAAGTCACCACCAGCGAACCGTCCAGTCCTTCGGCGTAATAGTGCTGCTGCGCAAACGCGCAGTAGTCCATCAGACCCGACTGCCGGATCAATACCGCCTTGGGCTTGCCGGTCGAACCCGAGGTATACATTGCATACACTGCGTCCTCACCGCGCAGATCCACGACAGGCGCCGTCGCTGCATAGTCCGACAGCCAGTCGCCCGTATCGGCCACGCCATCGAGAAACACCAGATCCACCCCGCCCACCGGCAGCTCGCCGCCCTTGGCCGACGAAGCCAGCACCCACGCGATATCCGCATCACTGAGGATTTCGCCCAGACGCACCTTGCCCTGGCGCGTATCCAGCGGCACGTAGGCCGCGCCGGTCTTCTGGATCGCGAGCAGGCCGATGATGAGCTCCACCGAACGCTCCACGACCAGGCCGACGAACTGGCCCGACCCGACGCCCTGTTCGATCAGATAATTCGCCAGGCGATTCGATTGTGTTTCCAGCTGCGCGTGCGTGATCGCGCGGCCGCGTGCATCGCGTACCGCCATCGATTCCGGATGCTGCAGCGAGGCGGCGCGTATCGCGTCAGCCAGACAGCGTTCGCGGCCCTGCGGCACGAGTTCGCCCTGCCCCAGCGCACGCATCCGCAGCGCCGCATCGTCGGCCAGCAACGGCAGCTCGGCCAGGGGCTTCGCCGGTGCGGCTGCCATCGCGCACAGCAGTTGCACATACGCATCCGCCAGGCGCTGCACTGTCGCCGCCGAGAACAGCGCGGTTTTGTAGCTGAAATTCAGCGCGAGCGCGCCGTCGCGTTCGGTGACGGTCAGGTCCAGATCGAAGCGGATCTGCTGGCTCTGTGCGACCAGCGGCGTCAGCCGCAGGCCCGGCAGTTCCAGCTCCTGCGACTCGTAGTTCTGCAGGATGAACTTCACCTGGCAAACCGGGTTGTAGGCCAGGTCACGCTCAGGCTGCAGCGCGTCGATCAGCAGTTCGAACGGCAGTTCCTGGTGGGCATACGCCTGCAATGCCGTCTGCCGCGCCTGCGCAATCCACTGCGCAACGCTCAGCTCCGGTGCCACCACGCTGCGGAATACCAGCGTGTTGATGAAGAAGCCGATCAGCGGCTCGACTTCCGGCCGCGTGCGCCCGGCGATCGGCACGCCCATGACGATGTCGTCCTCGCCGCTCCACCGGCTCAGCAGCAGCGCATAGGCCGACTGCAGCACCATGAACAAGGTCGCTTCCTGCGACTGCGCCAGCGCCTTGACCGACCGCAGCAGTTCCGGCTCGACGCGCGTCTGGATCGCATCGGCCGCATAGCTCGCCACGGCCGGACGCGCACGGTCCAGCGGCAGGCTATGCACACGCGGCAGCCCGGCCAGCTGTTCCTGCCAGTACGCCAGTTGCTCACGCAGCACCTCGCCCTGCGCCTCGCCGCGCTGCCAGTGCGCGTAGTCGGCGTACTGGATGGCCAGCGGCGCCAGCGACGGCGCCTTGCCCTGGCTCAGCGCCACATAGGCCTGCACGAACTCGCGTACGAGAATGCCCAGCGACCAGCCGTCCGCCGCAATATGGTGCAAAGTAAACACCACCACATGTTCACTCGCCGACAGCGCCAGCACGATCACGCGCAGCGGCACCTCGTGCTGCAGATCGAACACGCGCGTGGCTTCGGCCTCCACTTGCGCCTGCACCGCCGATTCCTGGGACGCCGCGTCCAGACCGCTCAGATCCAGCGACTGCAACGCCAGCGTGCCCGCCGGATGCACCACCTGCTGCGCCTCTTCGCCATCACCCGCGTACGTCGTGCGCAGCACCGCATGACGCCCGACAACCGTGTCGAGCGCGCCTTGCAGCGCGGCGGCAACCAGTTCGCCGCTGAGGCGGAATGCGGCGGCAATGTTGTACTGGGCGCTACCGCCTTCGATCTGATCGATGAGCCACAGGCGCTGTTGCGCGAACGACAGCGGCAGCGACGGCAACTCGGGCGCGGCTTCGATGCGCTCGCGTACCAGCAGGCCGGATGCATCCAGGTGCGCCGCCAGCTGCTGTACGGTCGGATGCTCGAACACGGCGCGCACGGCAATCTGCTTGGCACAGCGCTCGCTGATCGCGCTGACAAGGCGGGTTGCCAGCAGGGAGTGGCCGCCAAGCTCGAAGAAATTCGCGGTCACGCCGATGCGGTCGAGCTGCAGCAGCTCCGACCAGATCGCCGCGAGTGCGCGTTCAGTCGCAGTCGAGGCCTCCACATGGACGAGCTGGGCCGGCACGCCGGGGTCGGGTAGCTGGCGCTTGTCCACCTTGCCGTTGGCGTTCAGCGGCAACGCTGCGATGGCAACGAAGGCTGAAGGCAGCATGTAGTCCGGCAGCACGCCGCGCAGTTGCTGGCGCAGTTCGTCGTGCAGCGTCGCGGCGGCATCGGGCGCGACGATATAGGCAACGAGACGGCGCGCCAGCTCTTCGCCGAACGCGCGCACGGCGACAGCAGCCACGGCCGGATGTCGTGCGAGTTCGCTTTCGATTTCGCCGAGTTCGATACGGAAACCACGCAGCTTCACCTGCTCGTCGACGCGACCGGCAAACTCGAGGCTGCCATCGGCGCGGTAGCGCACGAGATCGCCGGAGCGGTATACGCGAGCGCCGCTGCCGGCCGCGAACGGATCGGCGGCGAAGCGCTCGGCGCTGAGTTCTTCCTGGCCCAGATAACCCAGCGCGAGGCGCGGGCCGCCGATCAGCAGTTCGCCGACAACGCCGATGGGCTGCAGCGCATCGTGCGCATCGACGACATAGCTGGTCGTTCCCGGCAGCGTGCGGCCGATCGGAATGCGCGGGCCCGCAGCATCGTCCGGTGCCGTCAGCACATGCACATGCGAGGTGATGCAAGCCTCGGTCGGGCCATAGGCATTGAGCAGGCGGCAGACCGCCTGGCGTCCGTGCCGGCGCCAGGTCGCGGCGACAGCGCTCGGGAATGCTTCGCCGCCGATCACGATCTGGCGCAACATCGCGCTGCGCCAGAACGCGTCGTCTGCGAACAGTGCCGGCAGCACTTCGACCGCATAGGCCGGCGGCAGATCGATCGAGCTGATGCGGCGCTCGACCAGCCAGCGCGCGAACGCCGCGGGGCTCTGCAGTTCGGCACTGCGCAGATGCAGCGCAGCGCCGCACAGCAATGTTGCGAAAATCTGTTCGGCCGCAGTATCGAATCCGCTGTTGGCGAACTGCAGCACGCGATCGTTGCGACTGTAGACATAGTGTCGCTGGATCGCGTCCAGGTGATGCACCAGAGCCGCCTGGCCGACCATGACGCCCTTGGGCACACCGGTCGAACCGGAAGTGTAGACGACGTAGGCGAGCGGCGCGTCCTGCCATTCGTCGCGCACGTCGGCCAGCGACAGCGCGGCCGCATCGTCGGCGATTCCAGCGAACGTCACTACCGCCACGGACGACAGCAGTTCGTCGTCGACCGGCTCCGCGTCGGTCAGCAGCAACTGGATGCGCGCATCGCGCAGCATGTGCTGTCGCCGCGCGAGCGGATAGTCCGGATCCAGCGGCAGGTAAGCCGCGCCGGCCTGCAGGATGCCGAGCAGGCCGGCAACGAGATCGATACTGCGCGGCGCGCTGATCGCGACGAGTGTGCCGGCACGAACGCCGCGCTGACGCAGCTGCAGCGCGATCTGGCGCGCACGCCGGTCGAGTTCGCGATAGCTCATCTGGCGCCCGTCGGCATCGACGATCGCCGTCGCCGCCGGTTCGCGCTACACCTGTGCCGCGAACCACGCGGCAACGGTCGCATGCGGCGTGGGCGGCAGCGCCGGGCGGTTCCACGCATGCTGTTCGGCGAGATCCGCCGCGGGCGTCAACGCAAGGCGCGCAATCGCGGTATGCGGGGCCGTCACGATGCTGCGCAACAGGCAGGCATAGCTGGCTGCCATACGCTTGATAGTCGCCGCGTTGAACACACTTTGTTCGTACTGCCAGCTCAGGCGCAGACCGCCCTCGTCCTCGAACGCGGTCAGCTCCAGATCGAACTTCGTGCCGGCGTTGTCGATGTCCGCATCGAGCACTTCCAGTCCGTCCAGTGCGAAACGCACTTGCGGCGTGTTCTGCAGCGTGAACAGGATCTGGAACAGCGGCGTGTGGCTGAGGCTGCGCGCCGGGTGGAGGCGGTCGACCAGC
>JAAFHE010000045.1 GCA_013298265.1 Lysobacterales bacterium
GCGCGCGAAATCAACCGTGGTTTCTTCAGCCGCATCGAACGCGGCCGTCCCTGGCTGCGGCTCAAGCTCGCGCAAAGCCTCGACGGACGCACGGCGCTTCACAACGGGGTGTCGCAATGGATCACCGGTCCCGCCGCGCGCGCGGACGTGCAGCGCTGGCGCGCGCGCAGCTGCGCCATCCTGACCGGCGCCGGCACGGCGCGTGCTGACGATCCGCGACTCACCGTGCGCCTGGACGACGACACTCCCGTCGTCGCGCCGCTGCGCGTGGTCCTCGACGCACGCCTCGACGCGCTCACCACCGGATGCCATCTGCTCGACGGCTCCGCACCGACGCTGGTTGTGCACGGCGACGATCGGCCGTCGCCCGCGCCGCGCGCCACTGTCGACTATCAGGCCTTGCCGCTGCGCGAGGGTCGTCTCGACCTTGAACCCCTGCTGGTAGAACTGGGGCGCCGTGGCATCAACGAGCTGCAGGTCGAAGCCGGCCCCGCGCTCGGCGGCGCACTGTTCGCGGCAGGCTTCATCGACGAGCTGCTGCTGTACGTCGCGCCCGTGTTGCTGGGGAATTCGGGCTTGCCGCTGCTGTGTCTTCCCACGCTGTCGGACATGGCCGGACGCTGGCTGCTGCGTGTGCTCGACCAGCGCCAGCTCGGCGAGGACCAGCGCCTGCTGCTGCGTCCGGCCGTGGCATGAATTTCCCGCGGTCAGCATGGAGGAACAAGTAAATATGTTTACAGGAATCATCCAGGCCGTGGGCCGGATCGCCGCACTCGACCCGGTCGGCGGCGATGTGCGCATCACGGTCGATGCGGCCGAGCTTGACCTCGGCGACGTCAATCTCGGCGACAGCATTGCCGTGAACGGCGTCTGCCTGACCGCGACCGCGCTGGGCGCGGGCTGTTTCTGCGCCGACGTGTCAGTGGAGACGCTGGACTGCACCACGCTCGGCATGCTTGCCGTCGGCGCGCGTGTCAACCTTGAAAAGGCGTTGCGCCTGGCCGACCGACTCGGCGGCCATCTCGTGTCGGGCCATGTCGACGGGGTCGGCGAAGTGGTGTCGGTGCTGCCGCAGGCGCGCTCTCTGCGCTGGGAATTCACCGTGCCCGCGGCGCTCGCGCGCTATATCGCCGCCAAGGGGTCGGTGACTGTGAATGGCGTGAGCCTGACCGTCAACGAAGTCGAAGGCCGGCGTTTCGGCGTCAACCTCATCCCGCATACGATGCAGCAGACGACGTTCGGCGACTGCGACGTCGGTTCGCGCGTCAACATCGAGGTCGACCTCATGGCGCGGTACGCGGAACGGCTTCAGTACAGGGGAGAGTGAGGAGGAGTGAGAAACGAGTAACTACGGCGAGCGCGACGCTGGTGTGTGCCGCTGCGGTACTCGGTCATTCGAATCCCTTCATTCTCGCCGGCGAACTCGCTTCTCCTCATTTCTCACTTCACTTCACTATCCACTAATCATGTTCGACACTATTCCCGACATCATCGACGATATCCGCGCCGGCCGTATGGTCGTCATCCTCGACGATGAGGACCGCGAGAACGAGGGCGACGTGATCATGGCCGCCGAAAAAGTGCGGCCCGAAGACATCAACTTCATGGTGCGCGAGGCGCGTGGTCTGGTCTGCCTGTCGCTGACCCAGGCGCGCTGCCGCCAGCTCGGTCTCAAGCCGATGGTGCTCGACAACACCTCGCCCTACCAGACCAATTTCACCGTTTCGATCGAAGCGGCCGAAGGCGTCACGACCGGCATCTCGGCCTATGATCGCGCGCACACCGTACGCACGGCAGTACGCGCCGACGCGCGCGCGCAGGATCTGTCGCAGCCTGGCCATATCTTTCCGCTGACCGCGCAGCCGGGCGGCGTGCTCACGCGCGCCGGCCATACCGAGGCGGCCAGCGATCTCGCCGCGCTCGCGGGGCTTGAACCGGCTGGCGTGCTCGTTGAAGTGCTGCACGACGACGGCAGCATGGCGCGCCGTCCGGAGCTCAAAGCGTTTGCACACAAGCACGGCCTGCGCATCGGCACGATCGCCGATCTGATCCGCTATCGCCTCGAAACCGAGAAGACCATCGAGCGCGTCCACGACGAAGCGGTCGACACCGAGTTCGGCGCGTTCCGTCTCGTCGTCTATCGGGACATTGTGAACAAAGCGCTTAATTTTGCGCTCGTGCGCGGCGTGGTCGACGACGGCGAGCCGGTACTGACCCGCGTGCATGTGCGCAACACCCTGTCGGACGTGCTGCATCTGGTCCGCGCCGATCTTGGCCTGACCGTGACCGCGGCGCTGCGCCGCATTGCTGCGCAGGAGCGCGGGGTCGTGCTGGTCCTGTCCGAGCCCGGCGAGGACGAGGCACTGCTCGACCGGCTCGACCGGCGCGTGCGTGCCCCCGGCAAGGCCGAGGCGGTGCAGGAATGGCGCCGCCACGGCCTCGGCGCGCAGATCCTCAGCGATCTGGGCATCCGTCGCCTGCGCGTGCTGGGCACGGCCCGGCGGCTCGTGGGCCTGGCCGGTTTCGGTCTCGAAGTCGTTGGCCACGAGCCAGGCTGAGCAGTCGGTGCCGCCATGCCGGCGGCCTGGGGCGGGCTCAGGTAGAATGCACGCCCACCCTCGAGAGGTCCTGCGCCCATGGCCCTGATCGCTGGCGAGCTTCGCGTCGACTCGGACAATCGCATCGTCATTGTTGCCAGCCGCTGGAATCCGCGCATTGTCGATGCGTTGATCGACGGGGCGCAGAACGCTCTGCTGGCTCACGGCGTCACGCCGGACGCCATAGACGTGGTCCGCGTCCCCGGCGCCTGGGAAATCCCGATGGTCGCTGCCCGCCTGGCCGCGTCCGGCCGCCACGCGGCGCTGATCTGCCTGGGCTGTGTCGTGCGCGGCGACACCCGGCACTACGAACATGTTGCCGACGGCTGCGCGCAGGGTCTCATGCGTGTCTCGCTGGACTACCGGGTGCCCGTTCTCAACGGCGTGCTCGCGGTGGAGATCCACGAAGATGCCCTAGCGCGCGCCGGCGGCACACACGGCAACAAGGGCGCGGATGTCGCGGTTGCCGCTTTGGAAATGATCGATTTGTGGAGAAAGATGTGAGCAATGCCCGACGAGCCGAAGGCGTGGATCTGGCCGCCCGTTCCCGTGCGCGCCGCCGCGCCCTGCAGGCGCTCTACGCCTGGCAGCTTTCCGGCAGCGCGATCGGCGGCGTTATCGACCAGTTCCGCCACGAGCAGGACATGGAAGTCGCCGACGTGGAATTTTTCGAAGACCTGGTGCGCGGCGTCGAACGCCACTGCGCCGAACTTGACGGCGGCCTGCTGCCCTTTCTCGGCCGCGAAGTGCTGCAGGTCGATCCGATCGAGCGCGCCGCGCTGCGTCTGGGCGCCTATGAGCTCAAGTACCGTCCTGACGTGCCGTATCGCGTCGTGATCAACGAGGCCATCGAAACCACCAAGCGCTTCGGCGCCGACCATGGCCATACCTACGTCAACGGCGTGCTCGACAAACTGGCCGGCGAGTGGCGCAAGGCCGAATATCGCGGGCGTTGACGATGAGTTGTCCGACCAGATGCCGAGTCAGTTGGCAGCGGCTGTAAAAGTCCCCCTGCACGGGGAGGGCTCCGTCTTCGCCGCTGGGCCCCGTCTGCGACGTTTCGCTCGCCGCTTCACGCATGGGTGAGTTCGCCCTGATCGAGGAGGTCCGCCGGCGCTGCAGCGTGCCGCGTGCCGACGTGCTGCTGGGCATCGGCGACGACGCCGCGCTGCTGCTGCCGCGCGGCGGCAATGAACTGGCCGTCAGCATGGATACGCTCGTTTCCGGAGTGCATTTTCCTCACGCCACGGATGCGTTCGACATCGGCTGGAAGGCGCTCGCCGTCAATCTGTCCGACCTGGCTGCCATGGGCGCGGAGCCGGCCTGGGCCACGCTCGCATTGACCCTGCCCGCGATCGACGCGGGCTGGCTGGCCGCTTTCTGCGACGGTTTCGCCGCACTCGCGCGCGAGCACCGCGTCGCGCTGGTCGGCGGCGACACCACGCGCGGGCCGCTTACGGTCACCCTCACCGTGCACGGTCATGTGCCGGCCGGCCAGGCGCTCAGGCGCGACGGCGCGCGTGTCGGTGACTGCGTACTGGTCAGCGGCGTCGTCGGCGAGGCCGCTGCGGGTCTTGCCTGCGTGCTTGGCAGCGCGTTGCGGCGCGCACCGGACGAAACGGATCTAGCGTATCTGCTCGAACGGCTCAACCGGCCAGTGCCGCGTGTCGCACTCGGCCTTGCCTTGCGTGGCATTGCGAGCGCCGCGATCGACGTGTCCGACGGGCTGCATCAGGATCTCGGCCACATCGCGGCCCGCAGCGGTCTTGCGGCGACGATCCGGACCGGGGCCCTGCCGCCCTCGGCCGCGCTGTCGCGCGTCGGCGACGAGGCGCAGCGCCTGCGCTGGCAACTCGCCGGCGGCGACGACTACGAGCTGTGCTGCGCCGTGCCGCCGGATCGCGTCGCCGATGCGCAGGCCGTGGCTGCTGCGCTGGGCTGTGTGCTGACCGTGATCGGCCATTTCGACGCCGGCAGCGGCGTGCATCTCATCGACGCGGCCGGCGCCACCGTTCCATCGCCGTGCGGCGGCTGGGAACATTTCGGCACATGAGCATGACGGCACAGCAGCGGCGCGTCCTGCTGTCGCATCCGGCTGGCTGGATCGCGAGCGGATTCGGCGCGGGTCTGAGCCCGCTGGCGCCGGGCACCGTGGGTTCCGCGGTCGCGCTGTTGCCGTACCTTTGGCTGCGCGAACTGCCGCTGTGGGGTTATCTCGGCGTCGTGCTGGCGGTCTTTGTCGTCGGTGTGCTGGTTTCGCACCTGCTGGTCGCGCGCCTGGGCGCGGAAGATCCCGGCTACATTGTCATCGACGAATTCGTTGGCCAGTGGCTTGCCTTGGCGTTCGCGCCGGCCGGCTGGATATGGATAGTTGCGGGATTCTTGCTTTTTAGACTGTTTGACGTGTGGAAACCGTGGCCCGTGTCGTGGGCCGATCGCAATGTTGGCGGCGGTCTCGGCGTCATGCTGGACGATGCATTGGCCGGCGTGCTCGCCGCCGCGGTGCTCGCCGGTCTCGCGTGGAGCGCCGCGCGCTTCGCTGCCTGACACCGTGCCGCGGCTCAGCGCCGCGTTTCGCGTTCGTCGATGAAACGGTAGTAGTCCGAGCGCACTTCAGCCATGAGCGAGTCGCCTTGCGCGCCGGACGTCGACAGGCGTACGCGCGTCAGGCGCCGGATCGGTACGATCTCGGAATAGTCTCGGAAGAACGCCTGCAGCGCTGCCGTGCCGCCGCGCAGTTCCAGCGCGTAATCCATGCTTGCGTAGAAATCGCGCGCGCGCTCCGTGCCGCTGACAATACGCATGAGCTCCACGCCGTGCCGGCTCGTGAGCGCGCGCAGGCCGGCCTCGATTTCCGCCGTCGCGAACTGCGCGGGCAGGCGCTGTTCGAGCATTGCAAGATCCTTGCGTACCGCGGCGACCTCCTGTGCGTAGGCATCGAGGTTGGCGCTGCGCTGGCGGCGCACATCGATGGATTCGTCGAGCCAGCGCAGCGCCGCCTCGCCGCGTTCGTGCGGGTCCTGGATATCGAACAGCAGCCAAAGGCCGCACAGCGCGCCGGCGACGAAGGCGATTGCAACCACGATGCGGTTCGGCCCGCGCGGTGGCGTGGCGGAAATCGGTGGCGCGTTCATGGCGTCACCTGACGTGGCTGTGCCAGTGCGGCAAAGCGTGCAGGATCGGCGCGTGCGTCAAGCGTGACCTGTTCCGCGCCGGTTGCGGTGCCGTCGGCACTGCGCGAGACGATTGCGGGTTCGGAGAAGCCGGCGTCGCCGACCTGCCGCAGCAGTGCTGCCGTTGCCGCCTGATCGGCGCAGCGTGCCTGCAGCGACAGACGTTTCTCGTCGATGTCGAGACCGAGCAATTGCACGCCGGCCGGCAACTGTGTGCCAAGCCGTATCGCCGCATCGAAACCGTTTTGCGGCAGCTCAAGCACGTCGACGATCTGCTTGCGCACGAGCATCTGGTTGCGTAGCTGGTCGAGGTTGCCGATCGGTTCAAGGCGCTGGTCCAGCTCGATGAGCTGCTTCTCCAGCGCGCCCACTTCTCTGGCGATCTGGTTGGTGCGGTAGTGGTAATACGCCGCCGCCGCTGCGAGTGGCAGCAGCGACGCGGCGAATGCGGCAAGCGCGACGAGCAGGGTCGAGCGCTGCCGGGCGCTGGCGCTCATGGTGTGCCTTCCGTCGTGGCTGTGTGTCCCGAATTGCAGGGGTCGCCGTGGCCCGACGCCGGCGGGCCGGCGCGATAAGCTGTGACGTCGGCGGCCTGCGTTGCCTCTGCGGGCAACGTGACTTTCTCGCCGATGCGGTGCCCGTCGGCGAACTCGGTCACGAACAGCACGGCGATCCGCGGCGGGTTGTCGAGCCTCTCGAACGCGAGCCCATGACGGCAGGTGACCGCGGCGACGCTGTGCCGCGCGTTGCGCACGCTCTGCGTCCAGCGCGCGAGATCGGTGCCGCTGCGCAGGCCTTGTGCGGCTTCGGTCCAGGCCTGCTCGAAGCGGTTGGCGTCAAGCAGTTCCAGCCAGTTCCGTGCAAGGTTCATCTGCGGCAGCGTGGGTTCCTGGGCTTTCCGAGCCGACACGGGCAAGGCGAGCAGCAAGGCGGCCAGGGCAAAAAGCAGTCGCATGGGGGCGCTCCTAGGCCGGCAGCAGTTTGCCGGGATTGAGTATGCCATCGGGATCAAACTGCGCCTTGATCCGGCGCATCAGCTGCAAAGTGACCGGGTCCAGCGCGCGCGGCAGGAACTCGCGCTTGACCAGGCCGATGCCGTGCTCGCCGGACAAGGTGCCGTCGAGTGCGAGCACGAGGTCGAACACCGCAGCGAGGCAGTCCGGTGCGGCTGCGGCCTGGGCCGGATCCTCCGGGCGATAGAGCAGGTTCACATGGATGTTGCCGTTGCCCGCATGGCCGAAATTTACAATGGGAATAGAGTGCTTTTGTGAAATGTCGCTCAGGCCGTGAATGAGTTCCGGCAGGCGGCTGACCGGCACGACCACGTCCTCGTTGATCTTCATCGGCGCGATCGAGCGCAGCGCCGGCGACAGCGCCTTGCGCGCGATCCAGAGCTGGGCGGCCTCGGCATCGTCGTTCGCGGCGCGACATTCGATAAGCCCGGCTCCCTGCGCCGCCGCGCTCACGGCGGCCACGGCCGAGGCGAGGTATCCGGGCTCACCGTCGACTTCGATCAGCAGCATCGCGCCGGCGACCGGTACGGCCTCGCCACCGTGGCGCCGTGCCAGACGCAGCGCCTCGCCATCAAGGAATTCCAGCGCGCATGGTGTTACCGGCTGCGCCATGATGCGTGAAACGGCCGCAGCGGCGGCGACGATGTCTTCGTAGGTCGCGCGCAGCACGCGTTTGGCGCCGGCAAGCGGTGTCAGTTTCAACGTGGCTTGCGTGATCAGTGCCAGCGTGCCTTCCGCGCCGATCAGCAGTCGCGTGAGGTCGTAGCCGGTCGCACCCTTGCTGGTGTAATAGCCTGCGCGAAACACTTCGCCGGTGCCGGCGACGGCCTGCAGGCCGAGGGTGTTCTCGCGCGGCGAGCCGTACTTCACCGCGCGCGGTCCGGCCGAATTGCAGGCCAGATTGCCGCCGATGCTGCAGTAGGGGCTGGATGTCGGGTCCGGCGGCCAGAAGAAGCCCAGCGGCTTGAGCGCTGCCTGCAGGTCGCCGTTGAGCACGCCCGGTTCGACCACGGCGTAGCGGTTGGCCGTGTCGATGCGCACGATGCGGTTCATGCGTTCGAAAGAGGCCACGATGCCGCCGGCGACCGGCACCGTCGCGCCGGTCGTATTGGTGCCGCGACCGCGCGCGATCAGCGGCGTGCGCGTCGCGCGGCAGGCGTGGACGAGCGCGACGACCTGCTCATGCCGCGTCGGGAAAACGACTGCGTCGGGCAGGGCCTGCCGGCGCGAGTTGTCGTAGCCATAGACCAGGCACTCGGCCGGATCCACGCTCATCGCCTCGGCGAAGATCGTGGCCAGGGTCTCGTGCAGTCCCGCGGCGAGCGCCACGGCTCAGTCCTGGTATTCGAACACGCGCACGACTTTCTCCACGCCGGACACGTTGCGTGCAATCTCGACGACGCGCTCGGCTTCCTCGCGGGTGAGCAGTCCCATGAGATACACGGTGCGATGCACGGTCGTGATGTTGATGCGGGTCGGATCGAATCCGGGCATGTCGACGATGTCGAGCATGGCGGTCTTCACATGCGCGGTGATGCTGTTGTCGCGGCGTTGCGACAGGAAGCCTTCGGGTTCGCGCACCTCGATCTCGTTGACCAGCCGGCGCACGCCGTCGTAGCCGCTGACGCGCTGCTCGGCGCGCTGCTTCAGCTCCGCCGTGCGCACTTCGCCGACGAGCAGCATGATGCCGTTGTAGACGACGATGGAGACGTTGTTCTTGAGCGCGAGCTCCTTGTCCTTGTTGAAATTGTCGTAGGCGCTGGCCTGGATGTTGCGGTCGGTGATCACCGTGGTCCAGCTACGCCGGTCGTGACCGACACCGGCGGCGGCGCCGCCGACGACGGCCGCCACGCAACCGGAAAGCAGTGCGCTCGCGAGAACCGTGAGTACGGCAACTCGCAGTGGAAGGCGAAGCGAAAAGGGTGTCATGCGGGTTCTCATCAATAGGCCTCGAAGGCGGCGCGTTCCCAGGTGCAGGTGGGATGGTCGACGGTGCCGCTGAACGCGACGCTGTCGAAGCGGCAGGTGTGGTTCGCGAGGGCCGGATGCGCGGCTAAGAACATGTCGGCCGTGCGCACCAGCTTGCGCTGCTTGGCCGCGCCGATCGACGCGGTGCCGTCGGCGCTGGCAGCGCTGTCGCGGTAGCGAACTTCCACGAACACGAGTACGTCGCCGTCGCGCATGATCAGGTCGATCTCGCCGTAATGGCAGTGCCAGTTGCGCGCGAAGAGGCGCAGGCCGGCGCGTTCCAGCTCGGCCTGCGCCGCGCGTTCCCAGATCGCGCCGACCGAGCGCATCACTGCATCCGGCCGTCGCCTAGCGTGAGCCCCGATACCGGCCTGGCGACACCGTTCTCGAAACGCGCCCAGGTCAGCAGGCGATGCACGCGGCCGAAGCTATCGGAAGCGAGCTGGCCGGTCGCGCCGGGCAGGTAGCTGTCCGGGTGCGTGCCGAGCCAGTCCATGTAGGGCATCAGCGCATAGGCATCCAGGCCGAGCGCGAACAGGCGCGCGCCTGAGCCGCGCGCGGAGTCGATGCCGCGCACGATCTGGTCGCGCGGCGGCAGGCCGGCGCCCGCATCGAACAGCCACGGCGCGTCGCAGAACTCCAGCCCCTCGAGGTCCCGGTCAAGGCCTGCGTTGAGAGTGCCGGAATAGACGTGCGAACTCGCCATCACCGGCACGCTGACGCCGGCCAGGCGCAGCTGCGGCATCAGCAGGCGGGCCTGCTGCGGCCGCATGCTGATGAACACGGCGGCGCCCGATGCGGTCGCGAAACTGCCCACGGACTCGCGGATCAGGCCGGCGTAGTTGACCTCGCCTTCGCGCAGGCGCGCCTCGCCGACGATCGCGCCGCCGAGGCTTTCGAACTGGACACGGAAGGCTAGCGTCGCGCGCTCCGCCCAGTCGTCGGTCGCCGCGATCACGGCGGCTTCGCGGATTCCCATCGACGCCATGCGCTCGGCCGCTTGGGCGCCTTCGGTATCCGGCAGCAAGCCGAACGCAATGCTGCCGGGCGGTGGTGTGGCGCCGTTGTCGGACTGGTTCAGGGCGAGCACCGGGATGGTCAGGTCGCTCTGCTCGAACAACAGGCCGACCGCTTCGCGCGTGAGCGGGCCGACGACGCGGTCGGCGCCGTCCTTCACGGCCTGCCGATAGGCATTGACCGCGTCTTCCGAACTTTGGCCACTGTCGTAGGTTTGTACTTCGCCGCGGTCCGGTCCGGCGTTGGTGTCGTTGAACCAGGCGGCAAAGAAGCCGTCGCGGATCGCGGCGGCGGCGTTCTTGAGCGCGCCGCTGGACGGCAGCAGCAGGGCGATGCGGCGTGGTGCGCGGTAACCTTCGCGCGCCCAGCGGTCGCTGCCGTCCTGCTGCAACGTGCCGACCGGGCGGCTGGGACGCTGCAGGGCCAGCGGAAGCACCTGGCCCTGTTTGCGCAGCGCACGTTCTATCCAGGGGCGCAGCAGGTCGGTCGGCGGCAGTTCCGCGCCGCGCTGCTTGAGCGTCGTCGCGTCGAGCGCGGCCAGCGTATCGACGATCTCGCGCCGATTGTTCTCCCGATCGGTGCCGCCGAGGGAACGGTCGAGCACGGCCCGCGTGCGCGACGCGGCGAAACGGTCGCCGGTGGCCTGCTGCGCGCGCGCGGTGAGTTCGAGGCGGCGCAGCACCAGCGTCGGCGGCAGCGCGGAATCCGGTAGTGCGAGCAGGGCCAGCGCATCTTCCGGCTGCTGACGATTCAGGGCGAACTCGGCATTAAGCAGGTCGTAGCGGTATACGTCCTCACCGGCCAGACGCTTGCGCCGGACGTCCTGGAGTATCTCCCCGGCGGCGGGCAGGTCGCCTTCCTCGCGCAGTGCCTCGGCTGCTCGCAGGCGGTAGTGGCCGCGCGCGGAGGAGTCGGACCTGGCCAACTGCAGGTAGGCGTCCGCGGCGGCGCGGAATTCGCCGCGCTGGTACAGCTCGTCAGCGGCGACGGTCTGCACGCCCTGCGAGGGCGCCGTGTCCATCGTCGCGCAGCCGCTCAGCAGCGACAGCAGCAGGCAGAGCAGAATTCCTCGCACATTCACAGGCATGGCCGCATCCGTAGCGCCGGGTAATGCTGCGATGATAGCGGATCGCGACAGCGTGCCCGAACGGCAGGCGCACAGAGGAAAACATGATGACGCAAGTGGCCGGACGGCTCTGGGTGGTGGCGACGCCGATCGGGAATCTGGGGGATATGTCGCCGCGGGCGCAGGAGGTTCTGAAGAAAGTCGCCCTTATCGCTGCCGAGGACACGCGGCACAGCGCTCCGTTGCTCGCGCGCTACGGCATCGCCACGCGCGTGGTGGCGCTGCACGAGCACAACGAACGTGACGAGGCCGAGCGCCTGGTCGCGCGACTCCTGGAGGGCAGCGAAATCGCGCTGATTTGCGATGCCGGCACGCCGCTGGTCAGCGACCCGGGATTCCGCCTTGTGCGCGCGGCGCGCGCGGCCGGCATCGCGGTATCGCCGGTGCCCGGCGCGTGCGCCGCGATCGCTGCGCTGTCCGTAGCAGGTCTGCCCAGCGACCGCTTCGTCTTCGAAGGCTTCCTGCCGGCCAAGGCGGCGGCCCGGCGCGAGCGTCTGGCGGAACTGGCCGGCGAAGCGCGCACGCTCGTGTTCTACGAATCGAGTCATCGCGTGCGCGAATGCCTCGACGACATGGCGGCGGTGTTCGGTGCGCAGCGCCCGGCCGTGCTCGCGCGCGAACTGACGAAACTCTTCGAGACCGTGCTCGACGGCGACATCGCGAGCCTTGTCGCGCGCGTGGCCACCGATCCGAACCAGGAGCGCGGCGAGTTTGTGCTGCTCATCGGCGGTCGTCCCGCGCAGGAAGACGCGCGCCTGGCGGAAGGCCGCCGCGTGTTCGCGCTGCTACGCGAGGAATTGCCGCCGGCGCGTGCGGCCAAGCTGGCCGCGGCGATCAGCGGCGCTCCGCGCAAGGAACTGTACTTGAGCGAGAAATGAGTGGGAGGAGTGAGAAACGAGTGATACGCGCGGGCTGCGCATGCTCTTGCTCGTTTCTCACTCCTTTTCCCTCGTTCTGCAGTAGACTCCGCCGCGGAGTCAGCCAGACAGTCGCGGCGCAGCAATGCGGCGAGGAAAGTCCGGGCTCCATAGGGCAAGGTGCCAGGTAACGCCTGGGCGGCGCGAGCCGACGGCCAGTGCAACAGAAAGCAAACCGCCGAACGCTGCCGGCAACGGCAGGCGTGGTAAGGGTGAAACGGTGCGGTAAGAGCGCACCGCCTGCGGGGCCAACGCCGCAGGGCACGGTAAACCCCACCTGGAGCAAG
>JAAFHE010000450.1 GCA_013298265.1 Lysobacterales bacterium
CGCGTGCGCAGCGGCGGCGCCGCGTTCGGCTGACGCAGGCACCACGGTGCACCGCCGCACCGTATGCGCCTGCCGCCTGCCTGGGCCGGAGCGTCGCCGCGGACGTCGTCGCCGCAGCGGTCTCGGAGAATCGCTTTTGGCAGCGGCGCTGCAGCGCAATTGCCCCCAGCGCGGAGTAACCTCGTCGCGATAGAAGCGCATCCGGACAGTCGCAGTAGCTGATGCGTTGTGGAAATCAGCCACCCTGGTACGCGCAGGACCCGCCGCGGACGCTGCCCAACACAGCGATTTCAGGCGATGGCGCGTAGCAACAGCGGATACATCAATCCGTATTCGGATCGGGGATGGTTGTTGGTTGCGAAGCCGCAGAACAGGTCGTAATCGACGCCGATCTGCGCGTCCGAGAAACCAGCCTCGCGCGCATCGTCGAGCAGCTTCCAGCCAAAGTGGTGCCAGGTAAGGATGCCCTCTGGGCGCAGGCCGTCGCCGTGGTACTCAGGCGGCCCGAAGAATTCGATGCTGCCGTCCTCGCGCGGCCGCGCGAGGACAGCTTCTTCCTGCCGGTGCATGAAAAACGGCACGGTACATATCATCTCGCCCTGCGAGCGCAGCACGCGGCGCATCTCGCGCAACGCTGCGCGATATTCGTATACATGTTCGAGGACGTCGCAATGACCGATAAGATCGAGGCTCGCGTCGGCATACGAAAGTCGCGTGATCGATTCGTGGCGTACGGCGTGGCCGTGATAGGAATAGACCTGGCCGGACTGGTGCGCGTCGCTGATGTATTCCGAGCCCAGTAGCTGCGGCAGCTTCCTGCGCAGTGCAACGAACAACGGAGTCAGGCATTCGAGCATCGCGACATCGGGCCGCGGTGTCGCGGCGGCGCGCTGCTGTAGCGCTGAAAAGATCAGGCGATTGCGGTTGGACAGGCCGCAACCACGGCAAGTCAGCCCCTCGCGCAGGTTGGGATTGACGCCGTAAAAGCCGCCCACCCGGACAGCGAACGTTGTCATTCCGGCGCAGGCGACACAGTAACCGGACACCGTGTCCTTTTCGGCGATGAATGCCTCGCCCGCTTGCCGTCGCGGCTCCAGAGCGGCGATTTCACGCGTGAAATCGGCGATGTTGTCGAACCAGGTCAGCATGCTCTCTCCGATCGTGATGACAAGCGTGGCGTAGCGCGCTCAGCGCGACGATTCCGCATACGCGTATTCCTGCTCCAGCGGAGCAGCGTTGACAGCAGTGTCCTCGGTCGACGCCAGGTAAAGCCCGGCGCGCCGCGTCGACAGCGAGAAGCAGCGCTCGATCGCATGCGCCATCGTGCCGTCGACCTGGCCGCGTTCGGCCTCGAACTCGGCCTCGTCCAGGTGCAGGTCGAGCAGCGGCCGTAGCGCGGCGAGGCGCATCCAGAACATGGAGCCCGCGGCAAACACGTCGTGGCCCGGATCGACCTCGGTCATGCCCATCAGGCGGCACAAAAAGTGCACATTGTCCTGATTGGAGCCCCAATAAAAATTCATCGGCAGGATGTGGCCTTCCGGCGCCACCATGCCCAGCGTCGGCGTGGCGGAAAACGCCTCGCGGAAGCGCTGCGCGTTCGGTGCGGCGATCAGTTTCGTGAGCAGGTCGCGGCGCCAGATATCGCCGTCGACACGATGCAGCGAACGTTTGGTATGCAATTTCACGACGAGCTGCTCGCCGGCGTCGGCCAACTCGTTGGCGATGCGCAGGAACGGCAGCACGTCGCGGCCGCGGTTCTCGAACACGCGGCAGTCGCCGTCGACATCGGCGCTGCGCAGTCGATCGCGGACTTCGGCCTCGCGCTCGGGCACGGTCGTCACGATGAGGCGATACGGCATGCTCCATTGCGCGAGCATCGCGAAGATCTCGTCGAGCAGCTCCGGGTAGTAGGCATGGACGATGACGCAGACCCTCGCCGGTCCGTCAGTCGAGTGCGGTGCGGCGACACGCTCGACCGCGCGCCGGGTCGCGTCCAGCCAGGCGTAGCCCAGCCGCGTGTCCGGCTCCAGGTGAGCACCCTCGGCCCATTCGTTCCAGGCGTTGATGAAGACCAGACGCTGGTCCCGCCGCTCGAAGCGCTTGATCGTGTCGCGCATCGCGTTGACCAGCCATTCCTCGTAGCCGCGCGGTGACGCGTTGACGAAGATGTTGCTCAGGCCCGGCTTGCGCGCCTCGTTGTCCCAGCCCGGATTGACGCCGCGGTAGAACACATGACCGGGATCGCTGTAGCTGCGGCTGCGCTCGGGGAAACAGCTCCAATCGTATACATTGCCGGAAAATTCCGGATTCAGCTTGCGCACGCGATCGGTGACGACCGGCGGGGCGGTGTTGTTGGGCGGAAACTCGACCATGGCGTCAAAACCGATCGCCGCAGGATCGATGCGGTCGAACGCGCTGGTCAGGCAGATGTGGATATCGCCGAGGCCGATCTCGCGGCAGCGCGCGCGCCAGCGCTGGGCGGTCGCGCGCGGGTCGGGCAGCAGGCTCGGGCGATAGACCAGCAGCAGCGGCCGGCCGTCGATGCGCACGTAGCGCGGATCGCGCATGTAGCGCGCCACGTAGTCGATGAACGCCAGATCGTCTTCGGGCGAATAGGCCTGCGCAATCAGCACGTCGCTTTCGTAGCCATCCCAGCGCCGGGTCCAGTTCTCGTTGGCCCAGCACAGGGCGAACGGCAGGTCGCAGGCCGGGTTGTCGAGATACTGCAGCAGCGGCGCTTCGAGCAGCCGCTTGCCGGCGAACCAGTAGAAGTAGAAGCAGAAACCGCCGACACCGTAGAGTCTGGCCAGTTCGACCTGACGCTCCTGCACTGCGGGGATACGCAGATCGTAATAGCCGAGTTCCCCCGGCAGATGCGGCTGGTATTGCCCTTCGACCTGGGGCAGAGCCCGGCCGACGTTGGTCCACTCGGTGAATCCCCGGCCCCACCATGCATCGTTTTCCGCGATCGGGTGGAACTGTGGCAGATAGAACGCCAGCAGCGTGACCGGAGGCGCGACCTGCAGCGGATTCGTGCGCAGCGGCGTGTAGCCAATCGCACGCGTCGCCATATGGACGCGGCGGCACGTGCCGCTGCGCGGCAATCCGACGGCGGACACCGGACCGTCCGGCATTTCATCGCAGGACACCGTGCCGGCGACGGTCGTCGCCGCTTCGGTGACCTTGGGCGTCGCCGAGCCCGTCGGCGCCGGAACGAGATCAAGCTCCACCAGAACCTGGTGCTCTGCCGTGCGCACGATCTTGCGCAAGGCCGGGAAGCGGTAGGCCAGCCGGTAGGTGTGTCGCAGTTTGGTACGCTCGCTCAGCGGTATGACGCGATAGACAAATCGCATCCCGAGCACCAATTTTTCCCAGTACCACGTGTTCGCCATCTGAAGCCCCGGATTCAGCTGTCCATCTCCTGGCCGCCATACCGCGCCGACCAGCCCCCTCTCTGCGCCGTCACGCCTGCCCGGTCACTTTCCCGATATCAGGCGGCGCAGGCGCCGTGACCAGCGCGCTTCGTCCTTCAAGCGCGCTTCCTCTTCCATCTGCCGCGCGTGTGCTTCCTTCTCGCGAGCCATGTCCGCGGCCTGCTGCCTGGCCTGCGCCGCGACTGCTTCGACGGTGACAGCCAGCGCATCGAGGCGTGCCGTCAGACGTTGCTCGCTTTCCGCGCACGCAACCACCGCCTCTTGCGTCATCTCACGCAAACGCTCGTCGCTGCGCATCGCGAACAGGTTCATGCGCTGGTCGCCCAGCGCCGCGGTGTCGTCGATATGCCGGCGCAGCACATCCGCCTGCACCAGCGCTTCGCCGAGCTGCTCCTGCTGCGCGCCGGCTATGCCGAACAGGCTCTGCAGGCTTTGCTGCACGTCCGGCAGGCTATCGCGTAGCTGCGCCACGGCGGCAGCGATGTCGGACGCCATGCCGGCCGCGGTCTCGCTACCGATGCGCACCATCGCACCCAGATCGGCCGAAGCCTGCCCGAGCCGGCCGACACCGTCCTGCAACCCGGCGATCATGCGGAACTGCAGGCGTGCCAGCGGCGGCTCGGCGAAATCCTGGCCCGCGGCCCGGACGATCGCCGGCAGGTGACCCTGGCTCTCCAGCGCACCGCGCATGGCGAGAAGGTCGAGCAGTTCGTCCACATACGGCAGCACATCGTTGCGGTAGAGCGCCCAGATGTCGCCGAGGTCGGCGACCCTGCGCCAGAACTGCGCCGAGCCG
>JAAFHE010000455.1:0-3404 GCA_013298265.1 Lysobacterales bacterium
CGCGCCACTGCGGTTCGCCACTGCCGAAATTGCTCAGGCCGTCGCCGACGACGAGCACCAGATCGTAGTGCGCCGCCGTGTCGACGCGGAGCGCGCCGTAGGCACTGGCACCATCGAGCGGCAAGGCTTCGATCACGCTGCGCAGCGCGCGCATGTCGCCGTCGCGGATCGTGAATCGCTGCGCCGCTTCGGCTTCATTGCGGAACACGATCAGGTCGATATCGACCTCGCCTAGCTGCGTGATCCACGTAGCGAGGAACGCGAGTTCGCGTGCGCGTTCGCGGGTCGCGGCGCTGCCGGACGCGTCGTAGTACAGCGCGACGCGGCGTGGCGCGGCGGCCGGCTTCAGATCCGCTTCGGGCGCGGACTGGACCTGCGCGGCAAAGCGACGCCATTGCGTATCGTCGCGGTCGGTGATGCTGAAGATGCTGGCTGTGTCGGCCGGTTTGGGCAGTCTGAAGGCGAGTTCGCGCTCGGGCAGGAAATCCGTGCGATCGAGGTCGGCGGCGAAGCCGCCCTGCCAGCGTTCGAAGCTCAGCGCGCCGGTGCCGGTGTTCGCGGGCGCCTGGTCGGTGCGCAGCGCCTCGGCATGGACGGTAAAGCGCTTGACCGCCTGGGTGAACTGCAGTGGCAGCAGATAGCGGTATTCGCGGCCGGCATCGACCAGCGGTTGGTCGAACGTGATCTGCACGCGCTTCGTGCCGTTTGCGGGCAGTGGATAGAGGCGAGTGCGGAAGACGTTGCCCTGGATCAGCTCGGCCAGGCCCGGGTCGATGCCGCGGCGGACCGTCGATTCATACGCGACGCGCGCGGTTTCCTTTTCCACGACCACGCCCTGGCGCAGCTTGCCTTCGACGTCCAGCGCGTAGCCGGTGATGCTCTGGCCCTCGGCGAGTGGGAAGACGAATTCCCCTTCGAGCACGCGCGAATTGGGATTGCGGAAGGTGAGATCCAGGCGCGTGCTCGCGATGAAGCCCTGGATGCGGATATCGATCGCGACATCCTGCAGTTGGATCGGCTGGAGCTGCAGCGACGGATCGAGCCACACTTGCGGTGGTTTCGGTGGCGGTGTCTGTTGCACCGAGAGGGCCGATGCGGCATCGGCCAGCAAGAATGTCGCGATGGCCAATCCCTTCCACAACGTGTTCATGCGCGGGTTCCTTGCGGGGTGGTGGTGTGGCAACGCAAGGGATGGGTGACCGGGGTCGGACCGGGCGCGTGCGCCTGCCCGGCCGGATCTCGCTTCCCCTCGCGCGATTGGTCGACAGGAACCGAGGCTGCAACGGGCTCGCTGTACCGAAGCTGGCCGGTGCGCCGGCGAATTCATTTGCACAGCGCGCCGCTGGCCGCATAGCCTTGTCGTCCTTTTGGCCGGCGCCCGCGCGCGCCGGCGCGACTTCCGAATCCTTGCCGGGCGGGTGTTCTGTGCTGCTGATGATCGACAACTACGACAGCTTCACCTGGAATCTCGTGCAGTACCTCGGCGAGCTGGGCTGCGAGGTCAAGGTCGTACGCAATGACGAATGGACGGTGCAGCAGGTCGCTGCGGCGCGGCCCAGCCATATCGTGATCTCGCCCGGACCGTGCACGCCGAACGAGGCCGGCATTTCGCTGCAGCTGCTCGCGGAGCTCGGCACGCAGGTGCCGATCTTCGGTGTCTGCCTCGGCCACCAGGCCATCGGCCAGGCTTTCGGCGGCAAGGTCGTGCGCGCCGCGCAGATCATGCACGGCAAGACCTCGCCGATCCACCATACCGGCCAGGGCGTGTTCCGCGAGCTGCCCGATCCGTTCGAAGCGACGCGGTATCATTCTCTGGTTGTGGAAAAAGAGACTCTGCCGGCCTGTCTGGAGATGACGGCCTGTACCCGGCACGAGGACGGCCGCATCGACGAGATCATGGGCTTGCGCCACCGCGAGCTGCGTGTCGAAGGCGTGCAGTTCCACCCGGAATCGATACTGACTCAGCATGGGCACCAGCTGCTGGCGAACTTCCTGGCCGCATGAGGCCTGTCGGCATGTCGCGTGTTATGCGCCTTGCCGGCGCCGCGCTGACCTGCATCGGGGTGACGGCGCTTGCCGCCGATCCACCCGCCACCGAAGCACAGGCGCGCTGCCGCAGCTTGCAGCAGCCGCAGCCGCAGCAGGCGATCGTGGCGTGCGAGGAGGCTTACGCCGCACTCGACCCCCTGCGCGACGCGGAAATCGCCGAGGAAATGCTGTTTCGCCGCAGCGATGCGCAGATCGCGACCGGCGATTTCGCTGCCGCCGCGGCGACGCTGAATCGCGTGGCGGCGATGCCGGTCGAGGCTGGGCGCTGGATGCACGATTTCCGTCTCGCGCGGCGCCGCGGCATCCTCGCCTACCGCCAGGAGCACTACGCCGACGCGCTGCCGCTGTTCCGCATCGCGCGCGAACTGGCGCTCGCACATGCGGACGACACGGCGCTGGCACAGAGCTGGAATGACCTCGGCAATACCTTGCGCCGCATCGGTGACTATCGCGAGGCGCTGAATGCCTACCTTGCCAGCCTCGAACTGAAGCGCCGCGTCAGGGACCCGCAACTGGGTGCGCTGTTCAACAATCTCGGCGACATCTATCGCGATCTGGGCGACCACGCGGAAGCGCAGCGGCGCTACGTCGAGGCGCTGGCCGAGCACGACCGCGACGAGCGCCCGCGCGATGCGGCGCATACGCGCGAAAGCCTGGCCGCGGTGCTGGTCAAGGTAGGCGACACGCAGGGTGCCGGCGTGGCCTACGCGCAGGCCATCGCGACCTTCCGGACGCTCGGCGCCCGCGCCGACGAATTACGTGCCCAGGTCGGGGTTGCCGCGCTCGCGCTGGACACCCAGGCAATCCCGGCCGCCCGCGCCGCGCTCGCGCGCGCACTGCAGCTCGCGCAGGAACTGGCCCAGGCACAACCGCCGAACCTGGCCTTGCAGCTGGCGCGCCTGCGTCGCCTCGACGGCGATCTGGCCGGCGCGCGCAGCGTGCTCGCCGATGTGCTGGCGCGGTTGCCACCCGACGCGGTCGAGCGTGCACCGTTGCTGCAGGCGAGTGCCGACGCCGCGCTGGCGGCCGGCGAAACCGCGCAGGCGTATCAGCTGCAGCAGGCGTTCCACGAAGCCGATGCGCGCGTGCGCGACGCGGCGCATGACCGCCGCCTCGAACAGCTACGCGTGCAGTTCGACGTAGCCGAGCGCCAGCGCGCGATCGACAACCTCGAAGCGCAGAACCGCCTGGGCGCACTCGCACTGCGGCAGCGTACGACGCAATTGCAGCTGGGCCTGGCCTGTGCCGCTGTCGTGCTGTTGCTGCTGGCTGGCGCGTTCCTGCGCGCGCGCCAGCGCAGCCAGCTCGCCGCGGCCGTGCGCGAATCGAAGCTGGCGGCGGAAATGGAGCAGTAC
>JAAFHE010000455.1:3414-4175 GCA_013298265.1 Lysobacterales bacterium
GCCGCGTCGCTGCGCGTGGACGGAGAGCGCGTGCAGGCGTTGCTCGATCGCAGCGATGCCGCGCTGCTCGCGGTCGATGCAGGGGGAACGCTGGTCGCGCTGACGCGCGCCGCAGCGGATCTGCTGGGCCAGGCCCGCGATGCGGCACTGGGCTCGCGTCTGGCCGGATTCCTCGATGACCCGTCGCAGGCGGCGCTGCAGGCGGCGCTTGCGGAACTCGATGACGACGATGCGGTGGCGGAACTCGCCCTGCGACTGCCAACGGCGACGGTGTGGGCGCGCCTGAGCGCGCTGCCATCCGATGCCGGCATCGCGGTGCTGCAGCTGGTAGCACGCGATGCCGCGACGGCCGGCGGCGACGCGGCATCGCCGCCCACGCTGGACGCGGCCGAGCTCGTCGATGCGGCTGTCGCCGAGACCGACGGGTTCCGGCGCGAGCTCGTCGAACTCATGGTCTATGCGGTCGAGCTGTGGGAACGCGTCAGCGGCCGCACGCGCATTGATCTGGCGGAGAAAAGCCGCGTCTGGCGCGTGACCATCGACGAAGGGCGTCTGCGCGTGCGCGCGATGGAACGCTACCTCAGCCTGGCCCGGCTGCCGCGCCAGCCACGCTGGCGCGAAGTGCTGCGCACGGCGTATTTCGTCCTGTCCGAATGCCGCCTCGACGCGGCCGACCGCGATGCCTTGCGTACGCGTGCCGAGACGGTGCAGGCCAGCCTGCGCCGGCGCGCGCTGGTCTGAGGCCCGGGTATCGGCGTGTG
>JAAFHE010000451.1 GCA_013298265.1 Lysobacterales bacterium
CCGGCCATGTTCACCTCCAGAGTCTGCCAACGCGCCGCGTTGAATGCAGCACCCGACCACCATAGTCCGTCGAAGGAAAACCGCTTCGACGCGCGTCGCGAACGCCGCTGATCCGCGCCGTCCGCTGCTCGCAGTATGGGGTTTAGGGCAGCCGACTCAAGCCCCGGGCCTGTCCGCCAGCAGACGCTCGATGGCCTTGCCCGCAGCGACCAGGCCAAACGCCGCCGTGACGTGCATCGCGGCGCCGAGACCGCTGCCGCAGTCGAGGCGAAAACCGTCGTCCGCGCCCGCCGGTCGCGTGCCGCAGACGCTGCCATCGGCCTGCGGGTAGCGCACGTTTTCCAGCGAGAACACCGCCGGCACGCTGAAATAACGATCGCGGTTGCGCGGGAAGTTGAAATCCTGGCGCAGCTTCTTGCGGATCAGTGACAGCAATGCATCGTGTTCGGTGCGCGACAGGTCGCGCACCTGGATGCGCGTCGGGTCGATGCGGCCACCGGCCGAACCGACCACGATCAGTGGCAGCTTGCGCCGCCGGCACCAGGCAATGGCTTCGACCTTGACGCGGAAACTGTCGCAGGCATCGAGCACCAGGTCATAACCACGATCCAGCAATTCAGACAGATTGGCAGGCGTGAGAAAGCTCGCGATCGTGTTGAGACGAATCTCCGGGTTGATCGCACGCGCGCGTTCGGCCAGCACCTCGACCTTGGCGCGACCGAAGTTGCCGTCGAGCGCCGGCAACTGTCGATTCGTATTGGAGACACAGATGTCGTCAGGGTCGATCAGGGTCAACTCGCCCACACCGCTGCGTGCTAGCGCTTCGACGCTCCAGGAGCCGACGCCGCCGACACCGACCACGGCGACATGACGAGCCGACAGGCGCTGCAGCGCGCCGCGACCATACAGACGATCGACGCCGCCGAAGCGGGCCGAGAACAGGGAATCGGACATGCGCGGATTTTACAGTAGGCGCATCCGGCCAGCGCGGTCGGCCGCCCGATCGCGGCAGCGCGACGTGGCGGCAGGAAATTCTCGATTACTCTTGACGCTTTGTGGGTTGCGGAGGCCGTATGCGTATGTTGCTGATCCTGCTTGCCGGCATGCTGGTCGGCGCCCTGATCGCCTTCAGCGCGGCCAATGCCCTGCACCAGCGCAGCGCCTGGCCGCGTGGCGTCATGAATGTGCTGCAGCATCATCTCGGCGAATTGCGCAGTCTGCAGCGCCGCAATGACTGCACACCGGCAAGAACTGCCCTGCATTTCCAGCGCCTGGCGCAGACCGGCGCGGACATCGGGCCTGCCTTCGCTGACGAAAAGCCTGACTTCCACGATCAGGCGCGCCGCTTCGTCGACGCCAGCAGCCGCCTGGGTGCCGAGGCGCCAACTAGCTGCCAGGCTCTGGACGAGGCCTTACGGCAGACCGGCGACGCGTGCGAAAGCTGTCATCTGCGCTATCGCTGAGTACGGACCGGCCCAGGAAGTGCTGAGCAGGTTGCCGGAGTGCCGCTCTCATGACCTGCACCGGATCCTCACCACCCGGCCAGACGCCTGCGCTGCAGGCGCTGTCCGTGTCCGGCCCGCTGGGCGTTCAGAGCGATCAGAACCGGTGGTTCTGAGCGATCGCTCTTCACCCGGCCCGCTGGGCGTTCAGAGCGATCAGAACCGGTGGTTCTGAGCGATCGCTCTTCACCCGGCCCGCTGGGCGTTCAGAGCGATCAGAACCGGTGGTTCTGGGCGATCGCTCTTCACCTGTCATCGGCTCAAAGAGGCTCCACCGGCAGAGACTTGTTACGCATTGCTAAGAAGTTCCCTAAGCAATTGATTCTCCGGGCGGACACCCGCGATCCTTGGCGGACCGCCAACAGGTCTGCGTCCGGATCGGCCCATCGGGTCGACCGGAGAGCGCGGCGCACTCGCCCCAGAATGACGCATTTCCACTAGTATCGAAGCTGATCCCCACACCGGTGACCGTCGAAGACGACACCGTCGCCAGCCCGGGCGCGCATGAACACGAGTGATGCCATCCATAATGCAAGCCGCCGCCTGCATAGGCTGCCGCAACTTGCCTGGTGGCATCTCAAGCGTGGCTGGTCACGTTTCGAAACCGCGATTTTCACGCGCGCACGCTACTCCGAACCGAAGATGCGCTGGATGGGCGCGCTCGGTGTGTTCGGTTTCCCCGCCTACTATTTCGTCTGGGCCAAACTGCTGCCGCAGCCTTACGAAAGCCTGGGCTTGCGCCTGTTCGGATCGCTGCTGTTCCTGCCGCTGATGCTGGTCAGCTTCTGGCCCACCCGGCTGCGCGCCTGGCTGCCGCTGTACTGGTATCTCGCCATGACGTTCGCGCTGCCGTTCTTTTTCTCCTACATGCTGCTGCAGAACGGCGCTACCGTGGCGTGGCTGCTGTCGCACCTGATCTCCGTGTTCCTCATGGTCATGCTGTTCGACATGAGCAGCTTCATCGTCACTGGACTGATCGGCACGCTGCTTGCTGTCGTCGGCTATGTGATAGCGCCGGCCCAGCCGCTGGCCGCCGCCGCCCTGCTCGCCTATTCGCCGGTCTGGGCCTTCGCGATCATTTCCGGTTCCGTATTCAGCATTTCCCACAGCATAAGCAACCAGGCGCGCATCGACGCGATCATCGCGGCGACCAACAACATCGCCCACGAACTACGTACGCCGCTGGCTTCGGTGCGCATCGCGACTCAGGCAGTGGACCGCTTCTTGCCGCTGCTGGCCGATTCGCACCGCAAGGCAGTCGAGGCACAGCTGGCCGTGCCCGAGTTGCGCGAATCGCAGCTGGGCCGCCTGTCCAAGGCCATGGGAACCATTGGCCGCGAGGTCGAGCACGCCAACACCGTCATCGACATGCTGCTCGTGGCGGCACGGCCAATCGGCAGCCTCCAGGTCGAAAACGTTTCCGCGCGCGAAAGCCTACTGGAAGCGATTGACCGCTATCCATTCGGCTCGCAGCACGAGCGCAACCGCGTCGCGGTCGGCGTGGCAGACGATTTCACTTTCAGCGGATCGCGCCTGCTGCTGGTGCACGCATTGTTTAATCTAATAAAAAATGCCTTATTCCACACCGGACGCGCTGGCAAGGGTAGCATCGTGCTCAGCGTACACGCCGACGAAGGAGGCCAACGTGTCGTCTGCCATGATAGCGGTCCCGGCATACCGCCGGACGTGCTGCCGCACATCTTCGAGCGCTTCTATTCCAGCGCCACCGACTACAGCACCGGGCTGGGCGTCGGGCTGTCCTTTGTGCGCATGGCGCTGGAGCGCATGGGTGCGACGATCGTCTGCCGCTCGACCTTCGGCGAGTTCACCGAGTTCACGATCATGTTTCCCGAACTGACACGGAGGGACAACTGATGCAGCCCGGCACCGGCGCGATCCCGCCATTCTATTTCCCGACCACCACGGTACTCGTTGACGATCACGAGGAATACCTGGACGTCGTGCCGCTGATGCTCGACCCAATGCTGCATCTGCGCCCGTTCAGCTCGCCGCGCATGGCCTTGTCCGCGCTCGGCAGTGTCGGCAGCCGCCCGGTACCCGGCGGCGGCTGGCTCTACCGCTGGAAGGACCGGCCTTCACAAACCCAGGAACTCGTTGCCCTTGATGTCGACTCGATACACCGCATTGTGTACGACCCGGAACGCTTCTCCGAGGTCTCCGTGCTCGTGGTCGACTACTTCATGCCGGAAATGGACGGCGTTACCTTCTGCAAACGGCTCAACAATCCGCTAATCGGCAAGATCCTGCTGACTGGCCGCGCCGAGGACTCGGTCGCGATCGAGGCGTTCAACTCCGGCGTGATCGACCGGTTCATCCGCAAGAGTGATCCGCAGGCCATGGCCAAGCTGCAGGTCGCCATCCGCGAGCTGCAGCAGCGCTATTTTGAGCGCGCCGGCGCTTTCGTGGCCGAAGCGCTGGCCATGGGCCGCTTCGGCTTTCTGCGCGATCCGGCCTTTCGCACCATCTTCGATTCCGTCATCGCGACGTTCCAGCCGATCGAATCCTATGTGATCTGCAATCCCACGGGCGTGCTCATGCTCGACGCCTGGGGCGTGGGCCGTTTTCTGCTCGTGCAAACGGAGGACGACCTGCGCGAACAGCACGACGTCGCCGAAGATCGCGGCGCCCCCGATACCGTCCTGCGCGCCCTGCGTTCGGGCACCGCTCTGCCCTGGTTCTGGTCCAGCGGCGGCTTCTACAGTCCGCAG
>JAAFHE010000452.1 GCA_013298265.1 Lysobacterales bacterium
ACGAGTACCAGCGCCAGCGCGTACTTGAGGTACTCGAACCGATCGATCATGGCCGACAGCGCGAAGTACAGGGCGCGCAGCCCGAGGACGGCGAAGATGTTCGAGGTGTAGACGATGAACGGATCCTGCGTGATCGCGAAAATCGCGGGCACCGAGTCCACGGCGAAGATCAGATCGGCCGTTTCGATCATGACCAGCGCCAGGAACAACGGCGTCGCGTAGCGGCGCAGGACACCTTGCTCGTCCGCGGAGCGGATGAAGAAGCGGTTACCGTGCAGGGTGTCCGTCACGCGCAGGCGGCGGCGAAGCCACTTCAGCACCCGGCTATTGCCCAGATCAAGTGGCTGGGCAGAAACGATGAGCATCTTGACGCCCGTCAGCAGAAGAAACGCGCCGAAGAGGTAGAGCACCCAGCTGAACTGCGCGACCAGCGTCGCGCCCAGGCCGATCATGATGGCCCGCAGGACGATCACCCCGAGGATGCCCCAGAACAGGACGCGATGTTGAAGCGCACGCGGGATGGCGAGATACGAGAAGATCATCGCGATCACGAAGACGTTGTCCATCGACAGCGATTTCTCCACGAGATAGCCCGTGAAATAGTCCGCTGCCGAACCGGCGCCCAATTGGGACCAGACCCACCCGCCGTAGGCCAGTCCCACCGCGATGTAGCCGGCCGAGAGCCACAAGCTCTCGGATACCGGAATCTCGCGTTCCGTGCGATGCAGAACGCCCAGATCGAAGGCAAGCAAGACCGCGACCAGCACGAGAAAGCTGAGCCAGAGCCACGCAGGCTGGCCGAGAAACGGGGTGATCAGGAGTACGGACAATTCCATGGTTTTTCAGTTCTCTGGATGTGTGTTGACGCAATTCGGTCAGCTATCGTCGGAGGGGTTTGCAGGCACGTGAGACCTGTGCGCGCGGAACCTGCTACGCGTGCCCGGCACGGTCGGTGACCCTGATCCGGTCTTCGGAGCCAGTCGGGCGAACCAAGCCGCGGAGGGGCACGATGCGCGCCGGGTCTTTGCCGACCCGGCGCGCCGGTCGCCTCATTGCTGCTATCGCCGGATTGCCAGGGTATGGCTGCGCGACAGGCGGCGAGCCACCGCGCGGTCGATACGTCCTGCGGCCCGGTCGATTGCAACGTACAGGTCCGTGTCACGCTCACGTACAACAATCGGGACGAACGCGGGACCGCGCACCTCGATGACGCAGTGCTTGTCCACCCCACCCCGGGGACCGTTGACGTCGGCCAGCCGCACATAGGTTGATTCCAGCACCTGGCGATAGCGGCCAAGAGCGGTTGCCAACCGGCGCTGCGCGTACTGGCGAATCGCCTCGCTCAGCGCGATGCCGCGGCCGAGAATACTCGTCTTCATGGTCGTGTCTCCGCGTAATGTGAGGCAAGCCTGAGGGACGTAGTCGATTCGATCAATCTGCTACATTGGAATCATTCGATCGAAAAAACCGAACTATGAATCTCAAGCACCTGCGCTATTTCTGGGCCGTCGCGCGTTTCGGCGGAGTTTCCCGGGCAGCTGAAAAACTCGAGCTGTCGCCGCAGACACTCAGCGGCCAGATCGCCGATCTCCAACTGGACATGGGCGTAGCGCTGCTCAAGCAGGTCGGTCGACGCCTGGAACTTACCGATGCAGGCCGCTTGGCCTACTCCTACGCTGACGAGATTTTTGGACTTGTGGACGAGCTGGGAGCCCAAGTCCGATCCATGCCGGCCGGTCGAACCCGAATGTTCCGGGTCGGCATTACCGACGCCGTGCCGCGTTCTTTGGCCTGTCAGCTACTTGCGCCCCTCGTGGAGAACGAGAGCATTCGTTTGTCGGCAAGTCACGAGCGGCTCGATGTCCTGCTCGCGGAGTTGGCGCTGCATCGCCTGGAACTGGTGATCGCCGACCGGCCGGTCCCGGGCGGGAGTGCGGTGAAGGCCTTCAATCATGTGCTGGGAGATACGACCATCGCGCTTTTCGCTCCGCCAGCCCTGGCGAAGCGGTTGCGGCGAGGATTTCCCGCGTCGCTCGACGGAGCTCCGATGGTCGTGCCCGGCCGCGATAGCGTGATGTACGAGCAGCTGCGATCCTGGCTTGAGCTGCACCGCCTGAAAGTACGTATCGTGGGCGAGTTCGACGACGGCGGCCTGATGAAGACATTCGGCGCCTCAGGCGCGGGCGCTTTCCCGGCGCCCGTCGTCGTTCGCGGCGAAATCGAGAGACTGTATGGGGTGGAATTCGTGGGTGACGTCGAAGGCCCGACCGAACGGTACTACGCGATCTCCACTGAAAGGCGAGCGACCGATCCACACGTACTCAAGATTCTCGCGCTGGCCGGCCACATGCTGTCGGGCTCTCCGCGGGCACAGAAAAACGAACCGCACGCACCACCGACCATCACGCGACAGCGACGACGCCCGACGGGTTCGCCAAAAAAGCGATAGTCAGGATCAGGCGAACGGGCCATCGATACCGCGAGAGGCATCACCCGCCAGCCCGGATCTGCGTCTCATCACATCCGATACTGCAACGTCGACATTGCCTGCCAGTACACGCGGATCTGCGGCAATGCCGCGGCCTGCGTCGCGTTCGGACACAGCAGGCGACCTTTTTCGCAACCGCATCCGATTCACCGCGCAGGGCTTCCGCCAGCGTGCCGGGCTGCTACTGGAAGCCATTGGCGAAAATGACATCGCTCCCCGACCGCGTGACGAATACTGCGCTGACCGGACCGGCCTGGCCGGCGCCGTCGGTCGCCTGCAGATAGACCAGCTGGCGACCGGGCTGAAGCATCGATCCCGGCAGTGTCCATTGTGCCGTTTCGATCGTGCTGTTGAAGTTGCCGTCCTGCGGCGACATCGACCCGATCGGCGTCGCACCACTGCTCCAGGGCGGTGTCAGGAACACGTCGACGCGCGTGATCGGCTGGACCGGTTCGGCACCGGACGCGGTGTTGTAGCGCGTGTCGTCGGCGCGGACCGTGAGCTGCACGGTGCCGGTCGCTGCTACCGTCGCCGGCACGGCGGCCGCGTCGAGGAGTTCCGGGCCGCCCGGCAGCCGGTACGGCCGCCGCGCCACTTTCGAGGCGAAATAGAAGCCCGGGATATTGTCCGGAGCGATGGTCGCTTCGTACGAAGTACAGCTCGGGAAGAAGGACGATCCGCCGAGTTCGACGGTATAGGCCGGAACGCCGAGCGTACCGAAGGTGAAGTCGTCCGTCGCACCGCCGATCGCGCCGCCGGCACTGGACTGCTCCGGCACGTAACGATTGAAGAACGAAATCTTGCGGCCCAGCGTCTGTAGCTGCGTCGCGTTCGGCGCGAGCACACCGTCGACATTGCCCCAGGGCCACCAGGTGCGCGCTGCGTTGCTGTGGATGTCCATGTAGACGCCTTCGGCGTCGAGCGACACCGGCGTCGTGAGGTCGACGCCGGCCTGCTCTTCGCGCTGGTCCGGAAAGATCTGGCGCAGGTAGGCGATGATCGCCTGCGATTCGACCTCCGAGTTCAGGCTCGGGCCGCGATAGACATCGCTGCAGATCGTGCCGGAACTGCCGACACCGCCCCAGTCGAACGGAAAATTGCGATTCAGATCGACGCCGACGGTGGTGCCGCCGCCCGGGCAGAAGTTCTCGTTGCGATTCTTGCGCTGCATGCGCGTGGACTGCGTCTCGGCGACCTTGCGGCCGTCCGGATTGGCGATGAGCAGCAGCTGGACTTCCTGCGAATCCAGCAGCCAGGTCACGTCGGGGTCAACGCCGTAGCGTGAGACCAGGAATTCGGCGTAGCGCGTGACGGTCTCCGAGGTGACGTATTCGCGCGCATGGATGCCGCCCTGGAGATAGTGCACCGGCTTGGGACCCGGAATGCTGCGGTTGGTCAGCCGCAGCACGCGCAGGTCGTAGCCCAACGCCGCGTTCTGGGTCTTTTTCCAGCTGTCGCCGATGTCGACGATCTGCGCAATCTGCGGCGCCTGGGCGACCAGCTGGTCGGCGGTGGCCTGGGTTTCCTCGACCGTGCGGTAGCACGCGAAGCCGGGGATGCCGGTGATCTGAAGCGGATTGCGTTCCACTGACGCGTAGGTTTCGGCGGTCAGCTCGGGATCGATGGCGACCGAGAAGCCGTCGTCGAGCAGTTGCCGATACGCCTGCCGGTCCTCGACCTCGATCGTCAGCACGCCGGCGGCACGATCGACTTTCCACGGCGCGGCGCGGTTCAACAGC
>JAAFHE010000453.1 GCA_013298265.1 Lysobacterales bacterium
AAAGCGTGCTGATCCCGCTGCACATGGCGCGGGTGGCGATCCACGGCAACCTCAATCAGCCCCTGTGGTGCCACAGCCGAGTCGAGGTAGCGGGCGAGCTCGTCAAAGCTCAGCTCACCGTGTGCGACGAAGCCGGCGTGCCGGTACTCGCCATCGGCGACTTCCTGCTCAAGCGCACCGACCGTGCGACGCTCTACCAGGAGCTGGGCGACGGTGATCGCGCGCTCGTCCATGCGGTCGACTGGCAGCCGGTGACACTTGCCGCGCCCGAAGCGGCGCCGGACGGCTGGATCGTACTGGGTGATCAGAACGGCTGGGGCAGCGCAGTCGCCGCGCGGTTGCGCCAGTCGGCAGTGCCGTGCCTCGAACTCCGGAGCGGCGAAGCAGAACCGACCCGGTTTGCGGAGGTCGCGACCGCCTGGGCGGCCAAGTGCGGCGTCGAGCGCGCCAACGTCCTGTTTGCCTGCGGCGGCGGCAGCGATCCCGACGACGCAACGCGCGCTACGCTCTCGGCGCTGCTGCCCGCAGTGCAGGCGCTGGGGAGCGGGACGATGTCGCTCCAGACGCGGCTGTGGCTGCTCAGCCGGCAGGTCCAGCAGGTCGTGCCTGAGGATGACTCTGCCGCTGTGCCAATGCTCGACGGCGCGGCACTCTGGGGCATCGGCCGGGCGATCGCCAACGAGATGCCCCATATCTGGGGCGGGCTGATCGACGTTGAAACGAAGCCGAGCGACGCGGCGGTGGCGGCGGTCATCGCCGCTGCGCTGAGTCCCGCGGGCGAGGACCAGCTCGCCATCCGTCGCCACGGCCAGTGTTTCGCCGCGCGCCTGGTACCCGCTGCGCCGGCAGCGGCGCTGCCCGAACTGGGCGAAAGCGAACGCTACATGCTCGACAAGGGACCGCGGCGCACGCTCGACGATCTGCGCTTCGAACGGCTCACGCGCAGCGTGCCGCGCGCCGGCGAAGTCGAGATCGAAGTGCTCGCGGCGGGGCTGAATTTCCGCGACGTGCTCAACGCGCTCGGCCAATATCCTGGCGAAGCCGGGCTGCTCGGCTTCGAGGCGGTCGGATGCGTGACTGCGCTCGGACCCGACGTCACCGGGCTGGCGGTGGGCGACAGCGTGATCGCGCTCGCCGCGCCGGGTTGCATCGGCAGCCATGTGACGGTCAGGCGCGCACTGGTGGTGCGCAAGCCCGATGGGCTCAGCGCGGCCGAGGCCGTGGCGCTGCCGGCGGCACTGCTCACCGCCTATTACGCGCTCCATCATCTGGGCGGGATCAGGGCCGGCGACCGGGTGCTGATCCATGCCGCTGCCGGCGGCGTCGGCATGGCCGCCGTCCAGCTCGCGCTCGCCGCGGGGGCGGAAGTGTTCGCCACCGCCGGTGCGCCGGAGAAGCAGCAATTCGTGCGCGATATGGGCGTTGCGCATGTGATGAGTTCACGCACGCTCGATTTCGCCGATCGCATCCGCGCGATCACCGGTGGTCGGGGCGTCGATATGGTGCTCAATTCGCTCAGCGGTGACTTCATTACCGAGAGCTTCGGCGTGCTCGCTCCAGGCGGGCGTTTCCTCGAAATGGGCAAGATCGGCATCTGGGACGCGGCGCGGGTAAGCGCGCAGGATCCGAGCTGGATCTATCGCCCGTTCGATCTCGCGGCGGTTGCTCTGGAAGACCCGGCGACGCTCGTGGCGATGTTCGACCGTCTGCTTGAGGAAGTCGCGGCCGGCCGGCTCGTGCCACTGCCCGTCACGGTCTTCCCAATGACCGATGCCGAACAGGCGTTCCGCTTCATGGCGCAGGCGCGCCATATCGGCAAGATCGTTCTCAGCCGCGAGAACGAGTCGCGGCGGATGCGCTTTGCGGCGCGGGGCGTGCGCGGCGACGCGCACTATCTGATCACCGGCGGGCTTGGCGCGCTCGGGCTGCGCGTGGCGCAGCGGCTGGTCGAGGAGGGCGCGCGGCACCTGGTGCTTTGCGGCCGCCGGGGCCCGGGCGAGTCGGCGCGCGCGACGATCGCCGAGTTCGAAGCGGCCGGTGCGCGCGTGACCATCGTCGAGGGCGACGTCGCGGTGGCAGGCGACGCGGCGCGCATGGTCGCCGCTGCATCGAGTCCGCCGCTTGCCGGCGTGGTCCACGCCGCAGGCCTGCTCGAGGACGGGATGATCGCCGACCTTGATGCCGGCCGGCTCGCGCGCATCCTGGCGCCCAAGGTTGCTGGCGGTTGGAATCTCCACCGGGCGACCGAGAATCTCGACCTCGATTTTTTCCTGCTCTTTTCGTCCGTCGCGGCGATCATCGGCAACCTTGGGCAAGGCGCCTATGCGGCGGGCAACGCCTTTCTCGACGGCCTTGCCATCTGGCGCCGCCGGCGCGGGCTGGCGGCTACCAGCCTCAATTGGGGGCCCTGGGCCGAAGCCGGCATGGCTGCGGCGCTCGAGAACGACCGTTTCGCCGCGATGGGGATTCGCCAGCTTGCTCCGGCGCAGGGGCTGCGCGCGATGATGCGGCTGATCGGCGAGTCGCCGATGCAGGCGGTGGTGGCGGAAATCGACTGGGCGGCCTATGGCAGAGCGCAGGGAGTTGGTGCGGGCAGCGGACTTTTCGCCGCCGTGGTGGGCACGCCCGAAGCCGGCGCGCTCGCGCCTACGGAGGGAGCCGCCGCACGCGACATACTGGGCGAACTCGCGGCCACGCTACCCGCGCAGCGCGAGGGAGTGATGCGTTCCTATCTGCGGGAACTGGCGCGCCAGACGCTAGGCTATGGCCATGGTGAGACGATCGCTCCAGACAAGCCGCTGGCCGAGCAGGGCTTCGACAGCCTGATGTCGGTCGAAATGCGCAATCGGCTCAACCGCGCATTGGGGCGCACGCTTCCGGCATCGTTGCTGTTCGACTATCCGACGCTCGACCGGATCGGCCGGCACCTGCTCGACAGCATGCTGCCGCCTGAGGCGGCCGCCGCTGCGCCGAGCGTGGCCGACATCCTCGACGAGATCGACAGCCTCATCGGGCAATCGCGGGTGCAGACCGTGGCGGAATAGCCGGTGCCACGCACACTTCTATCGCTGCTCTGGCGCGAAACCGGCGACATCCAGCGCGACCTGCTCGTCGCGCTGCTGATCTCGGCCGCAGCGAATACCGGCATCCTGGTCATCATCAACCATGCGTCCGCCTCGGCCGCCGAGGGCGTGGGTGATCTGCGTCTGCTCGGCATGTTCGTCGTGGCGATCGCGCTCTACGTGGTCGGACTGCGCTTCACCTTCGGCGTGGCGACTCGCGCGGTCGAGAGCATGCTCGCGCAGATTCGCCAGCGCATCATGCGAGGCATCGCGCACGCCGATCTGCTGACGTTGCGCCAGCTGCGCGAGGGACGCATCCTCCAGTCGATGGCGCAGGACACCGTCGTCATTTCCGAATCGCAGGGGCTGCTGGTGGCGGCCGCGCATTCGGCGCTGATGGTGGCGATGACCGGTGTCTATGTGCTCACCGTATCCGGGCCGGCCTTCCTGATCGTGGTCGGGGTGATCGCCGCGGGCGCCTTGCTCTACCTCGCCCGGGCCAAAGAACTTGATCAGCTCGCCCGGCGCAGCTCCGGGCTCGAAGCCAGTTTCCTCGGCAAGATGAGCGACATGATCAAGGGGTTGCAGGAAGTGAAGCTGAGCGCCGCACGGCGCGAGGCGCTGCTCGGCGAACTCGATGGCGTCGGCCTGGAGCTGTGCGATGTGAAGGTGCGCACGACCAGTCTGTACAACGCCAATGCGATCTTCTCGCAGACGTTCTTCTATGCACTGCTCGCTGTGATCGTGTTCGTGCTGCCCGCGTTGATCGACAATTTCGCGCCCCAGGCGCCGAAACTCCTTTCCGCGGTGCTGTTTATCTTCGGGCCGCTTTCGACACTGATCACGGCAGTCCCCTCGATCGGCCGCGCCGATCGCGCGGCGGCGTCCTTGATCCAGCTCGAAGGCGAGATCGGGCGCGCCGCAGCATCGCAACCGGAAGGCGGGCCGCTGCCCATGCCGCTGCCGATGACCAAGTCGATCGAGTGCCGCGAACTCGAGTTCCACTATCCCGGCGACGCGGGCGAGATGTTCGGCATCGGCCCGATCAACCTGAAGCTCAACCAGGGTGAGGCCGTGATGTTCGTCGGCGGCAACGGCAGCGGTAAGACCACGCTGCTCAAGGTGATCGCAGGT
>JAAFHE010000457.1 GCA_013298265.1 Lysobacterales bacterium
GTCGCTGAGCGGACTGGCCGTGCTCGGCGCGGCGCTGGCCTATGCGATCAGCGCGATCAGCGTGCGGCTGCTGGGCAAGACCGATACGACGCAGGCGATGGTGTTCTGGATGCTGACCCTGCTCAGCGTATTCGCGACGCTGCTGGCCTGGCCCGAATGGCGCAGCGTGCGCGGCGCGGATGCCTGGCTGCTCGCCGGTGTCGGTGCCAGCGGCGCGATCGGCCAGTACGCCGTCACCGAAGCCTTCCGCGACACGCCCGCGTCGCTCGTCGCGCCGCTGGAATACACCGCGCTGATCTGGGCGCTGGGCCTGGACTGGCTGCTGTGGCGTACCTTCCCCGACGCGATCACCCTGCTCGGCGCCGCGATCATCGTCGCCAGCGGCCTGTACCTGATCCGGCGCCACGGCCGTGCTGCGTGATTTTTATTGTTATCAACTTTTACTCTGCGACCACCCATGCCCTATACACCGATAGTCGCCACGTTGGGCTATGTGCTGTCCGCTGACGGACGCCGCGTGCTCCTGGTCCACCGCAACGCGCGCGCGGACGATCACCAGCTCGGCAAGTACAACGGCCTTGGCGGCAAGATCGAACCCGACGAGGATGTGCTTGCCGGCATGCGCCGTGAAATCCACGAGGAAGCCGGCATCGACTGCACCGCGCTGACCTTCCGCGGCACGATTAGCTGGCCCGGTTTCGGCAAGCGCGGCGAGGACTGGCTGGGCTTTGTGTTCCTGATCACGCGCTACGAGGGCGTACCGTTCGAAAGCAACGCCGAAGGCGCGCTGGAGTGGGTGGACCTAGATCGCCTGCACGAGCTGCCGATGTGGGAAGGTGATCGCGAGTTCCTGCCGCTCGTGTTCGACGACGACCCGCGTCCGTTCCACGGCGTGATGCCGTATCGGGACGGGCGCATGGTGTCGTGGAAGTTTTCGCGTTAGGTGCAGCTTGGGCAGGAGACGGACGTCAAGCAGCGTCGGTAGGGGGCGAGCGATTCCTCGAACACATTGGCCAGCGGGGAATCCGCCACTGCTTCGAAGACGTCTTCCCACAGGAGGACGCGGCTCTTGTATTCACGGAAAAGTCCGCAGTCGCTGTCGGGCTCGTGGCCGGCGGAAACCAGGTAGAAGAGTTTTGCGTTCCAGCTGAGGTTACGGAGTTTTGTTTCGATGGTTTCATAGGGCTGCATGTTCTGCTTTGCCGACGAGCCAATCGTCTTGACCTCGATGAGAACGACACGTTTGGTCGTAATGTCGCGCACTACGATGTCAGGCATGAGTCCGGAGACGTCGATGTCCTGCTGCGGCATCCGCGCCGTATCGCGGAACTCTTCCGGTGCGAAAACCTTGTTCCAACGGACGTTGGTGGCCGTGTTGGCAGTTGTCGCGAAACCCAGGTCGAGGTCTTCGCCGGTGCGTGTGAAGTAATTGTGGCTGCAGACGGAATAGACAGGCAGTTTCAGCGGGTTCCCTGTTCTGGCCTTGAGCGCAGCAAGGATGGTAAAGAAGCCGGTCCACCAGCCTTCGCAATGGAAAAACGTGCGGCTTTTCTCGCGTTCAAACAGGTAGGTAGCGTTGTCGCGCCGAACGTCATCGCTCATATCGGCGCCCCCGGCGGAATCGGCGGCAGCGGCCGCAGCTTCACCGATTTCGGATCGGCGAGATAACGGCCGATCAGCGCCGCCGCTTCGCGCTGGCTCGCGGCGGTGCTTTCCGCGGCGGTGTTCTGTGCCAGCCACTGCTGCCAGCGTTTGAGTTCCGCACGCACGTCGGCGTCGACCTGCGCATGCAGTTGACCCGCGTCGAGCAGGTTCAGCGCCGCGTCGAGCGTGGTCCAGTTCGCGCTGAGCTGCACCTCGGCGGCGCCCGGTAGCGTGTCGGCGGCGGTATCGCGCTGCCAGGTCGCGCGGAAGGCGCCGCGCATCACATCGGCGACACCGGGTTGCGTCGTATCGCGCGCATGCTGCCAGGCGAGGCGGTTGAGTCGTGCCGGATCGAACAGGAACTGCAGCGTCTGTGCGCTGGCCGCGGCCGCGGCCGCGAGCGGATCGAACACAGGGCCGCTGCGCGTGGCGAAGTATTCGCGCGTGCGTTCGTAGTCGTTGCCGGGCGGTGTCAGCAGATCAAGCACGTTGGCCGGCAGGGCCAGCTCGGCTGCGCTCAACGTGCGCAGCAGGCGATCGAGCGCGCCACGCTGGTCGGCGGTGGCGACGGGCGTGGCGCCCGGTGTCGTGTCGCCGGCCAGTCCGTAGCGGTAGCTCGCGCCGCCGAGCAGGCGCGCGACCGCTTCGGTCTGGTAGCGGTGCAAAAGGTAAATGGGTACAAGACGCGCTTCGTATTCGCCGAGCTGTCGCTGCGGCGGCAGCACGCCGCGGTCGAAGCGTTCGAGCGCGCGGCGGCGCAGCTTCAGCAACTGGTCGAAGGTCTGCAGCGACGACGGACCGTAATCCCACAGCAGTCCGTCCGGATGCGCCGCGCCGGGGCTGCGCGCGTCGGCATCGCTGACGTAGTGGAGGCCGGCGGCAGCGGCCTTGCGCCGCAGCTCGGCCAGCGCGGCGTCTTCCTGTTCCGCCGGAAACTCACCGTAGGCATGCTTGACGAGGAATTCGTCCCAGGCGCCGATGCGGTCGCCGTAGGCGTTCTGCAGCGCGAGATGTCCCTGGTCGTCGATGAGTCCGAGCATCGGGTGCGGATAGTCGAGCACCGAGCCGTTGCCTTCGCGGCTCGCAGCGAAGTTGTGCGCGAAGCCGAGCGCATGGCCGACCTCGTGTGCCGCGAGCTGGCGCAGACGCGCGAGCGCCATGTCCTGGGCGCGCTGCGCAAGCGGTCCGCCGTCCTGGCGCGCGTAGGGCGCGAGCAAGGCCTCGGCGATGAGGATGTCCTGGCGCACGCGCTGCGAGCCCAGTGTGACGGCGCCCTTGATGATCTCGCCGGTGCGCGGATCGGTCAGCGCCGCGCCGTAGGACCAGCCGCGCGTCGCACGGTGTACCCACAGGATGGTGTTGTAGCGGATGTCCATCGGGTCGACGCCGTCGGGCAGCAGCTCGGCACGGAAGGCGTCCTGGTAGCCGGCCTGTTCGAACGCGCGCTTCCACCAGTTCGCGCCGTCGAGCAGGGCCGAGCGCACCGGTTCGGGTGTGCCCGGATCGAGGTAGAACACGATGGGCTTCTTCACCGGGCTCACGGCTGCCGTGGGATCGGTCTTTTCCAGACGGAAGCGCGGCTGCACGCGTACATCGAGGCTGGCCGCAAGCGGCTGCGAGAAATCGATCACGCCCTGGCTGAAGCCGCCCGAGGCCGGATGGTAGCGGCGTGGGCGGAAACCCTCGCGCGGCAGTCGCACGAGACTCAGATGCTGGCGCAGGCTCAGCGCGGTCGGGTCCATGCTGACCTGGCGCACGAACTCGCCTTCGCCGGTGCCCTGGAACGTCAGCAGTGCTTCGAGTTCGGTGTTGTCCGGAAAGCTGCGTGCTTCGTCGAGCAGCACCGCGCTGCGTTTTTCGTCGACGCCGTACTTGCCCTGCTTGGCCTGGTCGAGGCGTTCGGCGATGCCGTGCCGGTCCGACAGCAGGAACGAGGAGAAATCGACCAGCACGCGTTCGCTGCGTGTGGACTGCAGTGCATCGCCGGCCCAGAGCACGGATTCGGCAAACGCCTCGTGCGCGCTGGCGCGTTCCGCGGCGTTCGCGGCGCTGGCCTGATAGCGCGTGTTGCGCTCGACCAGCAGCACGCGTGGTCCGGCGCGGCGGAATTCCACTTCGCGCACCGTGCCGGGCTGTCCACGATCCAGGCCCACGTCGTTGGACCCCAGGCCGTGCGGCAGCGACGTCACGAGCAGCAGCGGCGTGTCGAGGCGCTCGAGCCCCAGCAGCACGCGGCCCTTGGCCGGGTCGCTCCAGACTTCGAAGAACCCTTCTTTGCGTTGCAGTCCTTCGAGCGCGTCAGGCCTGCGTTCGGCGGCGACAGCGGCAAAGCAGGCAATGCACAGCGTTACGGCGGCGAACCAGCGCAGCGAAACGGTCATGTCGGCGTCTTGAGTCGGAAGCAGTGCCGACCATACCCGGCCGCGACCGCGGCGGTAAATGGAGAAAGTCTCGTGGTTGCGACGATTTTCGCCCTGCGCCGGAAACCGCTGCCGCACGCGGTTGAGTACGTC
>JAAFHE010000454.1 GCA_013298265.1 Lysobacterales bacterium
ACGCGTAGCGCACGCACAAGTCACGCAAAGGTAGTACGAGATGCGAGAGCAAGTGTCGACGTGTTCAGAGGTTCCGCTGCGGTTGCGATTGCGGCAGGCCGGGCGGAAATTCGACCGCGTGCAGTTCATCGGAAACCTCACACCCGGCATTTCTCCGCCCATTGGGGATCGAAGCCCTTGCTCTCGGCGGCGAGCTGGCGCAGATCCTGGTAGCACTCCGACAGCAGCAGGCCGGGAACCTCGCCCAGCGTGAGGCTTTCCTGGTGGTCCGCTTCGACCCGCACGAACTTCAGACTGAGCAGGGCGACCGGCTTGTTTTCCTCCGGGAAGCTGCTGCCGGTGAATTCGATCACGGCGGTGATGCCGAGCGCGCGGAACGTCCTGCAGTAATCGCTGAACCAGCTTTCGCCGTTGTTCGCCCGGGCATAGCCCAGTTTCTGCGCGCGGCTGCGCAGGGTGAAGTTGGGCAATACATAGCCTTCGAAATGCTTGAGCTCCGGGGCTAGCTGCAGCTCGGTCGGCAGGCGGTAGACACCGCGGCCGAACAGCGGGAACAGCGGCATGACCTTGTAGTCGTTCAGATGCCGCTGCCAGTGTCCGGCCTGTTCCGCATGCACAGTGAATTCGTGCGCAATGCGTACCTTTGCCGTATCGGCGACGGTAATCGGATTGTCGTCGACATCCGTGAGAGAGCCATCTCCGAGTGGCCGGAAGGTCGCCTTGACCTCGCCATTGTCGACCACGGCCCATACCAGAGATTCCACCAGATGGCGTGCGATCGGATGCTGCAGGAGATAGCGGTTCCAGTCCTCGAACGGCCATTCGCGCTGCGTGCAGAGCGCTTCATGGAGGCGATCGGTCTGCTGCGCCAGCGTCGTCTTGAGCATCTTCTTCGCGTCAGACCAGCTCTTCTTCGATTCCTTGGCGAGGGCTTCGTCGTCGTCCTTGCGCGGGTCGGGCAGGGCGGCGAGCTTCTTGCCGTTCTCGTCCTCAAGCTGGATGGTGAAGTCCGGCTGCAGCCGTGCGACAAAGACGCGATCGCCGTAACTCAGGGTCATCGTGCCGGTTTCGTCGAAGCCCGCCGCGGGAATCGTGCGGTCGGCCAATTCGGCCACCGTCCAGCCCCGGCGCTCGGCCAGTGCCTCGACCTGATGTGCCGCCTCTTCCTGGATGCCCTTGGTGCGGAAACGATTGCCGACCGCGAGCAGCAGTTGCACGGCCGTCGGATGGGGAATCCAGGCCAGCATCGCGACCAGCGCCTTGCAATGCGCGGCGCGCGTGCCGTAGTGGTCCTTCAGGTAGCGCGCCACGACCGGTACGGCACGCGCGTCCGCGCAGGCTGCGGCCAGCGCGAGCATGCCCTTGCTCGCAATCGCGGTGCCTTCGGGCTGCTTGAGGAATCTCGGCAGCAGCGTTTCGTATAATTGTTCAATGGTATAGTTTTTCCGTGGATTGTTGGCGTAGTACTGGGGGTACTGCGCCATGAACTGGTGCGTGTTGCGCGCGCTTTCCTGTGCGGAGCGCCGGGCGAGGTCTCCGCCGATCGGCCGGGTGTCCTCGCCGATCCAGGCCTCGAGCAGATGCTGGCCGAGTACCTCGCGGCTGCGCGGCTCGAACATCGCGCAGTATTGCCGCAGCAGCGCATGCGGTTCCGGCATCTTCTGCTTGACCGCCTGGACGACCATGCCGCGAATCAGCGCCGGGTCGACGGCCTGCGCCGTATCCGCCCAGGTGATCTGCGGCAACGCATCCCAGTCGAACCATTCGAGATCCTTGCCGGCGCCCTTGGCCCAGGCCTTCTCCGCTTCCTTGGCCAGTGCCTTGCGATCGACGAACGGCGCCGTGCTGCGCCCCAGTGCGATCAGCGTTTCCAGCAACGCGCCCTTGGCCGCCTCCTGCTTTTCCGCTTTCGCGGCTTTTTCCAGCGCAGGCACCGCGGCTTCCAGTCCCAGGTCGCGTATCCACCCGGCGGCGGCACGCACATCCGCCTTGCCGTCGGACAGCGCGGCGATGATATGGCCGTCGCGCTGCGGCAGCCGTGCCAGCGCATCGCGCGCCGGGCCGCGCTGCATCTTCGGGCCGGTCAGCGCTACCTCGAGCAACCACGCGGCCAACTCCGGCGGCACCTGCGGCAACAGCCCCAGCGCACGGAAGCGCGCACTGTGATCCGTGGTCGGGTGGTTCTGCACCTTCCACTTCAGTTCGTGCGATACCGCGTTCAGATAGTGCGCGAAGAACGGCCACAGGTCTTCCGCACTGCGGTCGCCGGGTCGGATCCGCTCGCGCACGCTGCCGAACGCATACAGCAGCTTGTCCGTGGGCAGTTCCATGGCAGTCAGCGCGAGCGCGTATTCCAGCATGGCCGGCTGGCCGGTTCTGCGGCGCAAGGTCTCGACCGCCCCCGTCGCCTGGTATCTCAGCCAGCCCGACGGATTGACCAGCAGCCCCAGGAAGCGACACAGCTTGAGCAGCAGCACCAGCGATGCGCCATCGCGGCCCGCAAGCCGTTCCAGCGCGGTGGAAGCAGCTTTCTCGGCACTGTGGTGCAGCGCGAAATATGTGGTCGGGGCTGGCTCCGCTGTCGCGAGATAATCGCGTAGCTGCTGGCGAGTCTTCGCCGTGATCGCCGGTGCGCGATGGTTCTCGTTCACGACACGCGCATTGGCCGTTTCGATGGCGTCGCCGACTTCGCGCCAGAAATCGTCCAGCAGCGCGTCGAGCTCGGCACCGCCCGGTACGGACCATGCGATGACGGGTACGGTATAGGCGTTGACGGGGCCTTGCGCCGCGGCTTCCCGTACATCCCATTCCGCCAGCAGCTGTTGGACGGATGCGGCCTTGTCGGCACGCGCGGTTTCGCGCGCATAGTCGCGCAAGCCCGCATCGTTGCGCCGGCGCGCGACATCGTCGAGGAAACGCAGCGACTGCAAGCGCTGCTCAGGCTTTGCGCTGCGCGCGATCTCTCGCAGCACCGGCAGGGCATCGTCAATGACTCGCCAGGCCAGGCTCTGCGCCAGGCTGCTCACCTGCTTGCTCGATGCGCACGACAGCTCGGCCAGGGGCGCGGCAAAGGGCTTCAGGGCTTCGGCGGTCAAGGGGGAGAGAAGTGTGAGCACATGCATGCGCTGGGCCGCATCGGCCGGCGCGAGGTGCGGCAGGACGAGATCCGCATGGCGCAGCAGCGCTGCGCCGAAATCGCACAGCGCACCGACCGATTGGGCGTTGCCTTCGGTCTGGCGGTGATGTTCCAGCGGCGTCGCGAAGGCGGCGACGACCAGCGCGGACGGATGCAGGCCATTGGCGGCGAGCGCGTTCTCGAACACGGCCGAGGTTACGTGCGGGTACAAGGGCCGCTCGGGCCAGAGGCGCGCCCAGCCGATCATCTGGTGGAGCAGCGCTTCGGCCCAGCGCGCTTGCGGCGGCACCTGCAGCGCCCCCCGCCAGTAATACGGGTTTTCCAGCGTGGCGGCGATGATCTCGCCCCAGCGAACCAGCATCGCCGGATCGACAGACCCGACGTGCGCATAGGCCGGTTCCAGGTGACGGGCCCAGGTGTTGGCACTGTTGTCGAGCAGCAGCTTGGACAGTGCCGGGTGCGAACCCAGCCTGGCCGGCAATCCAGCGGGCTCGCCGTCGGCGACATACCGGGCGATGTCCGCGAGCGAGACCGTGTCGGTAAGTTGACCATCGGCATTCGCAGCCGGCGCGAGCAATGGGGTAAGACTGGCCGCCCATTCGGCCGACGTCATTGCCGGCACGCGGGCCGGTTGTTCCTGTGCTGCTGTCGTCATGGATCCCCCAACAGCCCCCAAGTGGGCCGATCGTGCGACTTTACGTCGAACATGATCAACGGGGGCAGGCCGGCTTCACGAAAAGGCGCATGGCGTGGGGCGCCGTTTTCAAGAAGCACCGCGGACGATTGTCGCCGCGCTGCGCTACCTGTTGAGGTAGGCAGAGTAGAACGAGTCGGAGCAGGCGAGCCGGGCGAGGAATCCGTCGCAGATATCAGCGTGTGAGCCGCGATGGATGCAGGTTCTGCAACCAGAAACGCCTGGCCAGTGGTTGATCGAATTCAACCTGACCCTGCTCGTCGCAGCGGCGCTACGGTTGAAAACCATCGCGGAAAATCAACTCGCTGCCGTACAGCACCTCGACCGCGCCGTCGTCGACGGTTGCGC
>JAAFHE010000456.1 GCA_013298265.1 Lysobacterales bacterium
CTCCAGCCTCGCCTGCACGTCCGCCCCCAAACCGAGCTGCAGTGATCGGCCACGATAATTCGGACGGATCGGCCGCGTGCCCCTCAACGGCAACACGTGGCAGACAGGAAGGTCCGCCAATTGCTGCTTCCAGTAGCGCAGTGACGGCTCCAGCTCACCGGCATCAATCCGCCGCCGCTGCCACCGTGCATAGTCGCCGTACTGCACCGGTAGCTGCGGCAAGCCGGCTTCGCAACCCTCACGCAAAGCCGTGTAGAACGCGACGAGTTCGCGCTTGAGGACATCGACCGACCAGCCATCCGAAATGATGTGGTGCATATTGATCTGCAGCCAGTGCAGCTCGTCTCCGAGCCGCACCAGAACGGCCCGGATGAGCGGGCCGCGCGCCAGATCGAAACTCCGTTTGGCATCCTGACGCAGCAATGCAGATGCATTGACTTCCGGTTCGTTGTCGCCACGCACATCGTGGGTCTGCAGGACGAAATCGTCAGGCTCGATGTCGACACACTGCCAAGGCTCACCATCACGCTCGACGAAGCGCGTGCGGAGTGCCTCATGCCGCCGCAGCAATGACTCGAAGGCGCGCTGCATCAGCGCCAGGTCAAGGTCACCAGGCAGCTTAATAAATAGTGGAATATTATACAGTCCGCCGGATCCTCCGCTGAACTGATCCACCAGCCAGAGGCTGCGCTGCTCGAACGAAGCCGGCATCAGATACGTATCCGCCACGGACTCGGCACATAAGGACGGCTGCCCGTCCTGCTCGACCAGACGCGACCGCATGACTTCATGTCTTTCGAGCAAATGGATGAAAGCCCGCCTCAAGCGGCCAACATCCAAGTGTCCCCGGATGCGCAACTGCAACGGCATTGCATACAGGCCGCTCGTGCCCCCCCCCAGCTTGCTGACCAACCACAACCGCTGCTGCGCCGGCGACAGCGGCATGCGCTGACGGTCACCGTTCCAGCGCGCAATGCTCGCCACCGCCCCGCTCGCGATCAACGGCCGCAACGTCTGCGCCAGCAAATCGATCGTCGGCAGATCAAACAACCGGTACGCCGGCAGTTCCTGCGACCACATCCGGTTGATCTGCGCCACCGCACGCATCACCAGCAACGAATGTCCACCCAACACAAAAAAGTCGTCGTGGATCCCCGGACGCTCCACCCCCAGCACGTCCGACCAGACCGCCGCCAACCCCCTCTCCAGCGCATCCCGCGGCGCCACATACTCCGCACCCAACCGCTCCGGCAACGGCAGCGCCGACACGTCCACTTTGCCATTCACCGTGCGCGGCAGTTGCTCTCGCACACACCACGCTCCCGGCACCATGTAACCCGGCAACACCTCCGACAACTGGCTGCGCAGCGTGCCTTCCTCCACCCCGTCTCCCGCCACGTACGCCGCCAGGTACGCCTGTGCTCCCGTCCCCACCAGCCGCACCGCCGCCTGCCGTACGCCCGGCAACCGCTCCACCGCAGCGCCAATCTCACCCAGCTCGATGCGAAATCCCCGCAGCTTGATCTGCCCGTCGCTGCGGCCCAGGTATTCCAGCTGACCGTCTTCTCCCCAACGCACCCGATCACCGGTGTGGTAAACCCGCTCGTTGCGGCCGGCCAACTCCCGCACCACAAACCGTTCCGCCGTCAGGTCCGCCCGCCCGCGATAACCCCGCGCCACCTGCGCACCTGCCACGCACAACTCTCCCACCACCCCCGGCGACACCTCCGCCCCCGACCCATCCAACACATACAACCGCAGGTTCGCCAACGGTCGACCAATCACCGGGCGCGCATGCGCGCCCACCGTCGCGTACGTCGTGTACACCGTACATTCCGTCGGGCCGTATCCGTTGACACTGCGGATCCCTTCCTCCCGTTCCAGCGACTGCAGTTGCTGCCACAGCCGGGGACTGATCGCTTCTCCTCCGACCAGCAGACAACGCGGCAGATGCTGCTTGCGCTCCGCAGTCAGTGTCTCGAGCAACACCTGCACCAGACTCGGCGTCAGATCGAACTCGTCCAGACGCTGGGCCTCACAGAACGACCACAGCACCGACATGTCCTGACGCGCCGCTTCCGGCACCACATGGAGCGTCGCGCCTTCCGTCACCTGCACCAGTTGCTGCACCGACACATCGAACACCAGCGGCGCATTCACCGCGACGTGCCGGTGAGTGTGTGTCTCACCGCGGTAGTCCCTCCACGCAGCGGCCAGCGAACGCACCGCAGACTGCGGAATCTCCACCCCTTTGGGCACCCCGGTCGAACCGGACGTATAGATCACATAGGCCAGACTGTCCTCCGGCCCGTCCTCCACCGGATTAGCCGCCGAGGCCTCCAGCCAGCCCGTATCCACGTCCAGACACAGCGTCGCATAACCGGCCGGCACCGCCCCCGACAGGGCGCTGTCGCTGATCACCACCCGCGGCTGGGCTTCCGACAGCACCGCCTGCACCCGGCCTATCGGATGCTGTGGATCCACCGGCACATACGCACCACCCGCCTTCCAGATCGCCAGCACCCCGACGATCTGATCAATGCCTCGTGGCAGGTAGAGCCCGACCAGCACCTCCGGACCTACCCCATGCACCTCCCGCAATGTATGCGCCAGTCGGTTGGACCGCTCATTGAGTTCCGCAAAACCCAGCCGCTGCGCGCCAAACACCACCGCCGTACGATCCGGATGCAACCGCGAACACGACTCAAAACGACGGTGCAGGGCCGTTGTCTCCACGGTCACCTCGGCACCTGGGCTGCAACCGCGCAGCCACTGGGCTTCTCCCGCCGTCAGACCCGACACCCTCCCCACGGGCTGCTCGGCCGCCTCCACCACCGCCTCCAGAAAACTCTGGTAGTGCGTCAGCAGTCGCTCCGCCACAGCCGCGTCGAACACGTCTTGCGCGTACTGCAGATCACACACCAGCCCGTCCACACACTCGTGCACGTACATCGACAGATCGAACTTCGCCGTCGAACGACCCAGTTCCCTCACCCCGACCGACTGCTCTGCCACCCGCAGGTTCGCCGCGTATCCACTCGAGAACATCACCTGGAACAACGGGTGGTGGCTTGCGCTGCGCTCCGGGTTCAGCACCGCCACCAACTGCTCGAACGGCACTTCCTGATGCTGCTGCGCCGACAGCACCGTCTCGCGCACCGCCGCCAGCAGATCCGTGAAAGAACCCTCTGCATCCACGCGTTGGCGCAACACCAGCGTGTTGACGAAAAACCCGATCAGTTCCTGCAGCTCCGCCCGTTCGCGGTTGGCAACCGGCGTACCCACCACCGCCTCGGCGCTACCGCCAAAGCGGCACAGCACCACCTGGAATCCCGCCAGCAGGGTCATGAACAACGTCGTGCGCTCGCGCTGACCCAGTCGTTCCAGTCCGCTCAGCACCGCCTTGCCCACCACAACCCGCAGGCTGCGACCCTGATGACTGAGCTGGCTCGGCCGGGGACCCCGGGTCGGCAGCGTGTGGCAGGCCGGCAGGTCCGCCAGTTGCTGCTGCCAATACGCCAATGACGGCGCCAGCAGACCCGACTCCACCCGCTGCCGCTGCCACTGCGCATAGTCGCCGTACTGCACCGACAACGGCGGCAGTTCCGCGTCACGCCCTTCGCCCGCAGCGGCATACAGCGCATCCAGCTCGCGCTCCAGCACCTCCACCGACCAGCCATCGGAAACGATGTGGTGCATCACGATCTGCAACCATCCGCCCTGCGGCGTCCGGATGACCAGCGCACGCAGCAGCGGAGCCTGCGACAGATCAAAACCGCGGCGGACCTCCGCCTCCAGCAGCTCCTGCGCGGCCGCGTCGTTCTCACACAGCACCGTCGTCACCGCGACGTTATCCGGCACCGGCTCGACGACCTGCCAGACCTCCCCTGCGTCCTCGACGAATCGCGTACGCAACGCTTCGTGGCGCGCCAGCAGCGCTTTCAGCGCCTGACCCAGTAGCGCCGAATCGGGCGCGCTGGACAGCCATCGGCGCACCGGCAGGTTGTACAACCCGTTGACACCACCACCAAGCTGCTCCAGCAACCACAACCGCTGCTGCGCCGGCGACAGCGGCATGCGCTGACGGTCACCGTTCCAGCGCGCAATGCTCGCCACCGCCCCGCTCGCGATCAACGGCCGCAACGTCTGCGCCAGCAAATCGATCGTC
>JAAFHE010000458.1 GCA_013298265.1 Lysobacterales bacterium
TCGACCACGCACGGCTCGCCGTCGGGATCGACCTCGAAATAACGCCGCTCGTCGAACACTGCGTAGTTCGGCAGCTCGCGCTTGCGGTAGGTGCGTTCGATCATGCCGTCGCGCAGCACGCTGGCGGCGTTGTAGACCACCGCGCCGGCGCTCTCGGGCCAGCCGACCACGGCGACGATGCCTTTCACCTGGGTGGCCACGCGCGCGATCGCGGCGGCGCATTCGGCGAGGAAACCGGGGCGATAGAGCAGGTCCTCGGGCGGGTAGCCGCTCAAGGACAGCTCGGGAAACAGCACCAGGTCGGCGCCATGGACATCGCGTGCCTGTGCGATCAGCTCGACCAGACGCGCCTCGTTCTGCAGCACGGCGCCGACCGGGAAGTCGAACTGGGCGAGGGCGATACGGAGTGCGGGCATGGCTTACCGGCGGGATGCGCTTGAGAGGCCGAATCATAGCCCAGTGCATCGCCGCGACACGGCGCGCGGGAGACGTCGGGGTTCCCGGACCACCTCGGCGCAACGGTACCGCCTGCCGCACCCGTTTGCGGGGACGCGCCAGCCCGCGCTACTCACACCCGTTCGTAGCGAGGCCGCCGAGACGCCGTCCTGATGCGCGCCGCGGACTTCAGTGACGGCTAAGGCGTAGCCGACACAAGGGAGCAGCGCGCGTCAGGGTGAGCCTGTCGGCGGCCGCAGTAGAAGGGGTGCGAGAAAGGCCGCCTGGCCAGAACGACAAGGGCCGCGGATCACTCCGCGGCCCTTGCCGAAAACCCGTCCCTGAAACGGCTGGACTGCGTTCAGCCGCCCGGCCAGCCATCTACCGCTAAAGGAAAAATGCAACTTATCCAATCTGGCGACGCAAGCGGAGCTCGCATACGCTCTGCGGCAGGCTGTTTAGCCTGTCAGACGCGCGGTGATCGCCTTGCCGAGATCCGCCGGAGACTTGACCGTGGTGACGCCGGCCTTCTCCAGCGCGGCGAACTTCGCCGCCGCGGTGCCCTTGCCGCCGGAGATGATCGCGCCCGCATGACCCATGCGCTTTCCCGCCGGAGCGGACGCACCGGCGATGAACGCGACAACCGGCTTGGTCACGTACTCGGCGATGAACTCGGCGGCTTCTTCCTCGGCGCTGCCGCCGATTTCGCCGACCATGATGATGCCTTCGGTCTGCGGGTCGTCCTGGAACATCCGGATGCAATCGATGAAGTTGAGGCCGTTGATCGGATCGCCGCCGATGCCGATACACGTGGACTGGCCCAGGCCCGCATTGGTGGTCTGGAACACGGCTTCATACGTCAGCGTGCCCGAGCGCGACACGATGCCGACCTTGCCGGGCTTGTGGATATGGCCCGGCATGATGCCGATCTTGCATTCGCCCGGGGTGATCACGCCGGGGCAGTTCGGTCCGATCAGCACGGAGTCCGGATAGCCCTTGAGCGCGTTCTTGACGCGCAGCATGTCGAGCACCGGAATGCCTTCCGTGATTGCCACGATGACGCGGATGCCCGCATCGGCCGCTTCGAGGATCGCGTCCGCCGCGAACGGCGGCGGCACGAAGATCATCGAGGCGTCAGCACCGGTTTCGTCGACGGCGTCCTGCACCGTGTTGAACACCGGCAGGCCGATGTGCTGCGAACCGCCCTTGCCCGGGGTCACGCCGCCGACCAGCTTCGTGCCGTAGTCGACCGCCTGTTCGGAATGGAAAGTGCCCTGCTGGCCGGTGAAGCCCTGGCAGATGACCTTGGTGTTCTTGTTGATCAAAACGCTCATGGCTGGATTCCTTACGCTACGGCCGCAACGGCTTTCTGGGCCGCATCGTTGAGATCGGTCGCCGGCGTGATCTTGAGACCGCTGTTGGACAGCAGCTCCCGGCCTTTTTCCACATTGGTGCCTTCGAGGCGCACGATCACCGGAATCGTGACACCGACTTCCTTGACCGCGGCGATGATGCCGTCGGCAATCATGTCGCAACGGACGATGCCGCCGAAGATATTGACGAGGATGGCCTGCACCTTGTCCGAGGACAGGATCAGCTTGAACGCCTCAGTCACGCGTTCCTTCGTGGCACCGCCGCCGACATCGAGGAAGTTGGCCGGTTCGCCGCCGGCGAGCTTGATCACGTCCATCGTGGCCATGGCCAGGCCGGCGCCGTTGACCATGCAGCCGATGTTGCCGTCCATGGTCACGTAGTTGAGGTTGTGCGTGATCGCAATCGCTTCGGCCGCGTCTTCCTGCGTTTCGTCGCGCATGGCGGCGAGGCGGGGATGGCGGAACTCGGCGTTGTCGTCGGAGTTGACCTTGCCGTCGAGCGTGATCAGGTCACCCGAACCGACAATGGCCAGCGGATTGAGCTCGACCAGTGCAAGGTCCTGCTCGTTGAACAGCTTGTACAGCGCCAGCATCATCTTGGTGAGCTGGTTGACGTGCTTGGCCGACAGGCCCAGGGCGAAGCCGAGCTTGCGGCACTGGTAGGGCTGCAGGCCCTGCACGTAGTTCACGTCGAGGGTCTGGATCGCTTCCGGATTCTCTTCGGCAACCTTTTCGATCTCGACGCCGCCCTCGGACGAGGCGATGAAGGTGATCGCCTTGGTCGAGCGGTCCACGAGCACCGACAGGTAGAGTTCCTTGACGATGTCGTTGGCCTCGGTCACCAGCACCAGGTTCACCGGCAGGGCGCGGCCGGCGGACTGGTAGGTTTCCATGCTGCGGCCAAGCATGCCGGCGGCGGCGGCCTTGACCTCGTCCAGCGACTTGCAGAATTTGACGCCGCCGGCCTTGCCGCGGCCACCGGCATGGATCTGGGCCTTGACCATCCACTGTTCGCCACCGACGGCCTTGGCCGCCTCTACGGCCGCCTCCGGCGTTGCGGCGACCTTGCCGGCCGGCACGAAAATGCCGTACTCGGCGAACAGTTCTTTGGCCTGGTACTCGTGGAAGTTCATGCGAACACCTTGCGGGAAGTGAATCGGATTGCTGGGCGAGGAAGCCAGCATCAGCGCATCGCGCCGACACCTGCTGGCCTCCCGGTTGCTGCGCGACGTGGGAGCGGACCGCACCCCCGGCAGAATGGCCGCGTATTCTGGGCAAAGGTGGTGGCAAAGGAAAGTCTGAGATGGCCAGCCTTGGTACAAGGCTGGCCAAACGGCGCCTGAAATGTCGTTTCCTCGCCGCATAGGGCTTCCGTATCGCCGGAGATCCTGTTAGGGCGCCCGCGCGACATCTCGTTTTTCACTTCCCTGCTCTTTCAGCCCTGTACATCGCTGTCCGCGCGCGGATCTTGCCAACCTGGGCAAAACTGGCGACGCTCCGGCCCATGGGCACAGTCGCGCGGCCGCGCAGCATCATTTCCGTAGGTTCCGCCACGACCGGAGAAGCAACCGGGCGCGAGCTGTATTTCTTCAATCTGTTCCGGGTATTGCAGTCCTGCATCTATGCCGGCCTGGCCTTCAGTCCGCTGGCGATCAACTGGCTGGACCTGCGCTTCCCGATGCTCGGACGCATCAGCGCGCTGCTCTACATGACCTTCGCGACGCTGCTGTTCCTGCGTACCGAGCAGGTGCTGTCGCGGATCGTACCCACGGTCACGCTGGCAGTGCTGTGCGACATCATCGCCGCCGTCATCGCAATCGCGAGCATCAGCGAACCGCAGTCCGGCATCGCGATCCTGCTGATGTTCAATATCGGAGCGGGCGCGCTGCTGCTGCCGCCGCGCCGCGCGGGTCTGCTCGCGCTGTTTGGTGCCATTGCGCTGGCTTCGGGCGCCGCCCTGGTACGCCATTACGACGCGAGCTACGAGATCGGGCCGCTGGAATCGGTACTGTTCGGCACGGCCTACATTGCCTCGTACGGCATGTTCAACGTACTCGGCAAGCAGATGCGCGCGACCGAGGCGCTGGCCGAGCAGCGCGGCACCGATCTGGCCAACCTGTCCCAGGTCAACGACATGATCATCCGGCGCATGAAGACCGGCGTGCTCGTGGTCGACGACGCCAACCGCATCCACCAGATCAACGAATCGGCCTGGATGCTGGTCGGCAGCCCCAAGCCCGATCTGCGCGACCTCGGCACCGTCGCCCCGGAGCTGTCGCGCCGTCTCTACCACTGGCGTAC
>JAAFHE010000460.1 GCA_013298265.1 Lysobacterales bacterium
AAACCGTTCCCCTCCTACTCACCGCGCTGGACGTTCGGTAAGTAGGAGGGGAACGGTTTCCGCGAGGCACGGCTACGCCGCGCCTCGCGGAGGCCGTCCGCATCGACTCGACGATCGTCAAGACGCCCGGCCGATCGACCCGCTCGACGCATCGACAGATCCGTAGTCGGATCCGGACAGTGCCTTACATCTGTCCACATAGACACACCCACGCACGAATAGAGCAACAGAAAGACATGACAATGCACCTTCGGGCTCATTCGCGGCGAGGCTCCGCGTGCGCACCGGAGCTAGCGATCCGGCTGGCAGGCTCCGTGCCAGATCCGGAGTGGTCCGAAAGGCATGATTCGGCTTGATGCGAACCGCCGGACCCGAATGCTGATTCGCGCGGGTCGACGTTTCTGTAACCGGAATCGGCAACTATCCTTTTGCGCACCGCGCGACAACGACGCGTCGGACTCGCCGTGTTGCCTGATGCTTGGCACACGGGTATAGACGCGGTAAAGCAGAACGAGACCAGTTCTCAGGACACGATTATGTCCAGCGAAATCCACAAATCCCGTCGTCGCGTGCTGTTGGGCCTGGGCGCGATCGCCGTGGCGGGCGGTGCGTGGTGGCTGAGGCGAAGCGAACGCAGCGTCGCCAAGGCGCCCGCTGCAATACCCGCAACCGGCGCCACGCCCACAACGAATGCGGTTGCCGAACACTTCCCCACTCCGCTGCGCGTGCCCGGGACCGACGGCCTGCTGGCCGATCTGCCGCTGACCGGTCCATGGGAACTGCGTGCCACCGTCGCTGAATTTCCGATCTTCGCTGGCCGCCCTACGGCACTGTGGCACTACGCCGGCAGCCACGATGGCCGGGCCGTCGTCAACCCGCTGCTGCGCCTGCGCCAAGGCCAGAGCTTCGACCTAACGCTCAAAAACGAATTGGCGGAAGACACCACAGCGCACTGGCACGGCCTGGCTGTGGACGAGGCCAACGATGGCAGCGGCCTGCACCCGATCGCGCCCGGCGCGCAGCGACGCTATCACTTTACCGTCACCGACCGCGCCGGCCTGTACTGGTATCACGCCCATCCGCACGGCACTACCGGCAAGCAGATCCAGCGCGGCCTGGCCAGCCTGCTGCTGGTCGAGGACGAGGAGGAGCTGCGCCTGCGTACACGTCTGGGGCTGGACTGGGGCACGCGAGACTTGCCGCTGCTGCTGGCCGACAAGCAGGTCGATGCCAACAATGCCATTGTGTACAAGGACGGCGCAGACGACTGGATCGGCAATCGCGTGCTGGTGAACTGGACACCCGAACCGCACCACGACGCTGTACCCGGCATCTACCGCCTGCGCCTGCTCAACGGCTGCAATGCACGCCTGTGGCGTCTGGGCTTCCTCCACCGCGGCACGCAGCTGCCATTCCTGCTGATCGGCACCGACGGCGGCTTGCTGGAAAAGCCCTGGCGCATCGATGACCTGTTCCTGGGGCCGGCCCAGCGCATCGACCTCATCGTTGATTTCAGCGCCGTGCCCGTCGGCGAACGCGTGCTGCTGACCAGCCTCGACTACGTGGCCATGGAAAACGAGGACGATGCCGGACCACTGCAGCGACACCTGATGGCCGACCATCCCGGCGCCGTGCCGATGGGCGCCGCCCAGGACATCATGGAATTCCGCATAGTGCCGGACCGCAGCACACGCCGCGCCTTCGGCATCGCCGCCGTGCCGCAGCGCCTGTGCGCTTTGCCCGAACTGCAGACCGACGGCCTGCCTACGCGCCGCTTCCGTCTGGCCCTCGACGCCGAAGGCCGCTGGCTGATCAACCAGTGGAACATGCACCTCAACGGCCACGAGGCCATGTTCCGCGTACGCCGCGGCGCCCGCGAGATCTGGGAAATCCACAATGCCCTGGCCAGCATGCCGCACCCGCTGCACGTGCATGGCTTTCAGTTTCGCGTGCTCTCACGCAGCATCAGCCCGCCCGACATCCGCGCCCGTGCCGTTACCGCCACCGGCCTGAGTCCGCACGACCTCGGCATGCTCGACACCGTGCTGATCTGGCCCGGCGAAACCGTGCGCATCGTGCTGGATTTTTCTCAGCCCTTCCGCGGCACTCAGCGCTACATGCTCCATTGCCACAATCTGGAGCACGAGGACATGGGCATGATGGTCACCTTCGCCGTCGATGACGACGCGCCGCTGCTGCGCGAAAGCTAGGAGCCTGCGCGGCAGAACCACCTGGGAGTGTGCGCGGCAGAAGAAACCACATCTCGAGTGGAGTCGGTTTGAACAAAATTTCGGTCGGAAAAGCCTCCGAACCAGACATAGGCGACCCAAAGTTGGCCATGCCTTGACCAGAATGTTGAGGCGTTCCTGCTGCAGCGCAGGCACCTAGCCTATTTCATCGCCGACACGGTGGAGTCGCTCGACCTGTCGGCGTTTCATGCGCGCTATGCCAAGGGCAGGCCACGCAACCAGCCGTTTCATCCAATTCAACGCATGCGGCGACGGTGCTCGTACGTCCTTCACTGCTTATGCTTCGTCGCAGCGGCAGTCGGTGCCAATGCGGCCAGGGCCGCCCGCCCCTCCGCCAGCAGCTCGGGGTGGCACGAGGGTTGCGTTTCCAGCAGCGGCAACGTCGTCGCGATATCGGCGGCGGCGGCGGCTTCGCCCTGGCGCCAGCGGCCGAGCGCGTGCCCCAGCCGCAGCAGTAGCGTGCGCGGATCGGCCGGGCCATGCATGCTTGCCGCGATGGTCAGCGCCGCATCGAAATCTGCGGCAGCAGCCGCGTTGTCCTCCAGCGCCAGCGACAGCAGCGCGCAGTTGCGCAGCACGGTCAAGCGCGTCAAGCTGCTGACCGTCGCCCGCAGTCCGAGCACCCGCTTCGCTTCTGCCATCTCGGCCTGGGCGGCCACAGCCTGCTGGTTCTGCATCAGCGCCAACGCATGCGCACTGCGCGCCGTGGCAACGCGCGGTTCGTCGGCAGGATGAATGGCGAGGCGAATGGCCAAAGACTGTTTCAGCCACTCCAGCGACTCGCGCGGATGGCCGGCGCACAAATGCGCGTTGCCGACCTGCAGCGCCATTGCCGCCAAGGTGGAATTCTGCTCGCCGCGAACGCGGCGCGTGCCTTCGTAGGCGCGTTGACTGGTGGCGATAGCCGCATCAAATTGCCCCATGCCCAGTTGCGCTCTGCCCAGTATCCAGAGCGCGCCCAGCGTGCGCGGATGGTACTCACCGAGCAGACGCTGGCCCAGCACCCAGCCCTGACGCGCATGCGCCGCCGCTTCGGCATTCAAGCCCAGGCCGATCTCACAGTCCGCCTGCCCCGTCAGCTCCCTAGCCTGCTGCACCGCTTCTTCGGCAATGCCTTCGCTTTGCAGACGCAGGTACGTACTGCGGCAGCTACCAAAGTTGCCGAGGAAGACATGAGCGCTTGCAAAGTCGGCGTCAATCCGCCGCAGTAGCGTCTGGCTGCCGGCTTTCCACGCATCGGCCCGCAGCGCCGTCAGCAAGCGGAGTTGATCGTGAATACGGCCCTCGACCTCGGCGATACGCGATAGCTGATAACGCGCTTCCAGCGTGGCGGCATCCAGCATGCCGCGAGAGGCGGCTAGCTGCTCGCCGGCCCGATCAAGGCTTCGCACCGCCGGCGCCAGCCGCCCAAGATTGCTGAGGATTCTGCCAAGCTCCAGATATAGCAGCCCGGAGACTTCCGGCTGCCGCGGGAAGCGCTGGTCGATCTTGTCCACCGCCGCCTCGACCACAGCCGCCACGCGTGCATCGCCGCTGCCACCGGACCAGGGATCCGCCGCGCTGAGCAGGTCGCGCGTGATGAAGTCGCTGACCGCCTGCGTGGTGGCTCGGGCGTGCTCGGCCTGATCATGTTCTAGCCGCAGTTGCAGGGTGAACACCGCGATGGTGACGAAGAAGACCAGCAGTGCCAGGCTGCCCAGGCTTGTCGACCACGGATGCCGCCGCAGCACCAGGCGCGTCCGGTGTGCCAGGCCAGCGCGCCGCGCACGCACGGGCTGGAAACTGATGAAACGCTGGATATCCTCGATCAGTTCGTTAACCGTCGCATAGCGCCGCGCCGGCTCGGCGTGACGCGCC
>JAAFHE010000046.1 GCA_013298265.1 Lysobacterales bacterium
GAGCGCCGCCCGCGACTGCGGTCCGGCTGCCGAGCTGACCGGGCGTTAAGGTATCCCGCCCCGGCGATCCCGCTTCCTCCAACGGTCCCGTAAACTTCCGCCTTTCCCCGCAAAGAACGCCCCTCGGGCGCCCGGAGTTCCATGAAACTGACCCGCCTAGCCCTCGTCAGCGCTGTCGCCCTGTTGCTATCCGCCGCGGCCTTCGCCCAGAACGTCATCCGGCCCGTGCCGTCTCCCGATCTGAGCAAGCTCAGCAAGGCCGAAGCCGCGGAACTCGTCGAAATGCGCGCTGAATTCGACCGCGGCAAGATGACGATGGTGGGCGAACCGCTCGCCAAGGCGTATTCGCTGCTCGCCTCGAGCTATGCGCAGGCCGGGCTGTACGACGCCGCCGACGTGGCGCTGGCTAACGCCATCGTCGTCACGCCGGAGGACGCGCGCTGGATTTACCTGCGCGGCATGCTCGCCCGTATGCGCAACCAGACGGCACAGGCGAATGAACTGCTGGAGCAGGCGCTGCGCCTCGACCGCAAATACCTGCCCATGCGTATCGCCGTGATCGAAGGTCGGCTGACCGCCGGCGACATAGAAGGCGCGCGCCAGATCGCCGAGCAGGCCGGTGCCGAGGGCAAGGACAATGCGATGCTCGCCTCGCTGCGCGGCCGCATCGCGCTGCGGCAGGGACGCCCTGCCGATGCGCTGAGCGCGATCAACGAGGCGCTGCGGCTGGATCCGGCCGCGGACCAGCTCTATGCCGTGCAGGCCGATATCTTTGCGGCGCAGGGCAATACCGCCAATGCGAACACTGCGCGCGCCAAGGCCGGTACCACGGCGGTCAAGCAGCTCGACACACTGCTCGCGGGCTTTCTCGGCGCACGCGCGATCAGCGTTCCGGTCGCGGGCCAGGCTGCACCGACGAACGGCGGTGCGGGCGGCGATGACGCGCTGTCCCAGGCGCGCTTCCTGATCGGTGTACAGCAGTTCGACGCCGCGCGTGCTCCGCTGGATCAGGCGCTCAAGAGCAGGCCGAACGATTCGGGGCTGCTCGGCCTTTCGGCCCGCATCGAGGCGCTGCTGGGCAATCGCAGCCTTGCCACGACGCGAGCGAACGAGGCGGTGCGGCTGTCTCCGAACGATGCGGCTGCTCTGGTCACGCGCGGTGTGGTGGCCGAAACCGGCGGTGACGAAGCCGCCGCCCAGGCCGACTACGAAAAAGCGATCGGCCTGAGCCCGAGCCTGACCGAAGCGCGCCTGCTGCTGGGCAACCGCTACATGCGCCTGAATCGCTACGCGCCGGCTGCCGAGCAGTACCGCCAGCTCATCAAGCTGGAGCCCAAGATCGCCGATCACCTGGGACGTCTCGCCGCAGCACAAGTCGCCGACGGCCGTTGCACGGAAGCCCTGCGCGATCTGGAACCCGCGTTACCGAAGCCCGATGCCACCGAGCCGCGGCCCTACGTCAAGCAGATGTACGTGCGAGTGGTCAGCACCTGCCGCGGCGCCGCCGACGCGCAGCACAAGATTGCCTCCGGCTATGCGGACGAACTCTATCGCCGGCGGCCCGCACCGCCGGTGGTCGAAGCTATCGCGCTCGCGCATGCGGCGCGCGGCAACTTCACGGTGGCCAAGGAAATGCAGGGCTCGGCGATCTTCGCCGCGGTCCGTGACGGAGGCGCCGAAGCGGCCGAACCCTTCCGCGAGTTCTTCAAGAAGTTCGAAACCGGGCAGATGCCCGACCGCCCGTGGCCGGCTGACAACAGTTTCTTCAAGCCGGCACGGCTGCAGCCGCAGCCCACGCGCCCCGCACCGGCGGCGACCGCTCCCGCGCCCCGGCAGAACTGACCCGGACGCTGCCCAGGCGGAAAGGAGCGCAGAGGAGTGAGAAACGAGTGACGCCAGGCCTCGGCCGGCGCGCTCGCTTCCCACTCGGCCGCGCGCGGGCCGGGAGCCTGCGCGCGGCTATTGTGTAGTGGACGCGTCGGCGCCTCAGCGGCAGGCGCCGCGGCGGAAGTGGAAATAGCCGCCGATCGGGCCATGCACGACCAGTTCGCCGTCGCGCTGCGACACGATCTGCCACTCGCGATTGACGCCGCCGAGCATCTCATTCTCGACCGTGAAGCCCGATTCCGTGCGCACGATGCGGCTCTTGATCGTGCCGCCGCCGCGCTTCATCCGGTATTCGACCGAGTCGCCGTTGAAGGTCCAGTCCGCCGGCATGGTGTCGTCCTTGTCGCCGTCGGCGTCCATCGATACGGCGTATTCGCACCATGCGCCGCTGAGCGTGGTGCCGCCGCCCTTGCCGCGGGAATCGTGGCCGGGCGGGTCGGCGGGCGCGACGCCCTTGACCGCGATCTCGCCACCCGTTCCCGGCGCACAGGGCTTGTCCTTGAATTCGATCGCGCCACTTTCATTCTTGCACTTGTATACGGCTGCCGCCGCGTTGAACGAAAGCAGCGCGGCGGCGATGGTGACGAGAAGACGCATGGCGCAAGTACTCGACGAGGGAATGCCGCGATGATGCGGCGTCAGGGCCTCGGCGTCCCTGACGTTTTGTCCGGTGCAGCGGTCAACGGTTGAGCGCGCGGTAGCCGATGTCGCGGCGATAGAACATGCCGTCGAAGCGCACGCTGCGCGCGGCCGCATAGGCGCGTTCGCGCGCCTCGGCGATATCCTTGCCCAGCGCGCAGGCCGTGAGCACGCGCCCTCCGGCGCTGACCGCGCGGCCCTGTTCGTCGAGCTTAGTACCGGCCTGGAACACCTTGGCATCGGGATCGCGGTTCGCGTCCAGCCCCTCTATCGCGTCGTTGAGGCGCACCGTGCCGGGATAGCCGTGCGCGGCCAGCACCACGCCGAGCGCCGGCCGCGGATCCCATTCGGCGGTGATGCGGTCGAGCCGGCCGTCCAGCGCCGCTTCGACGAGTTCGACGAGATCGGACTTGAGGCGCAGCAGTATCGGCTGGGTTTCCGGATCGCCGAAGCGCACATTGAATTCAATGACCTTGGGGGCGCCGCTCTTGTCGATCATGAGGCCGGCGTAGAGGAACCCGATGAAGGGAGCGCCTTCGGCCGCCATGCCAGCCAGGGTCGGCTCGATGACTTCGCGCAGGATGCGCTGCTCGACCTCGGGGGTGACCACCGGTGCCGGCGAGTAGGCGCCCATGCCACCGGTGTTGGGGCCGAGGTCGCCTTCGTCGCGACGCTTGTGGTCCTGGCTCGTGGCCATCGGCAAGGCGCGCTGGCCGTCGCTGATGACGATGTAGCTGGCTTCCTCGCCGTCGAGGAACTCTTCGATCACGACGCGGGCCGAGGCCTCGCCGAGCGAGTGCGCGCCGAGCATGTCGTGCAGCGCCTGCTCCGCATCGGCCAGGGTCAGTGCGACGACCACGCCCTTGCCTGCAGCGAGGCCGTCGGCCTTGATCACGATCGGCGCGCCGTGACGGCGGACATAGGCGAGCGCGGCGGCAAGTTCAGTAAACACCGCATAGCGCGCGGTCGGGATGTTGCGCCGGGCGAGGAAATCCTTGGCGAATGCCTTGGAGCCTTCCAGCTGTGCGGCGACGCGGCGCGGACCGAAGCAGCGCAGTCCTGCCGCGCGGAACTTGTCGACCACGCCGGCGACCAGTGGCGCCTCGGGGCCGACAATGGTCAGCTCGACACCCTCGCGCTTGGCCAGGGCGAGCAGTCCCTCGATATCGGTCATTGCCACCGCGGCATTGCGCACGCCGGGTTCGTGCGCCGTGCCGGCGTTACCGGGCGCGACGATCACCTCCACCACGCGCGGTGACTGCTTGATCTTCCAGGCCAGCGCGTGCTCGCGCCCTCCCGACCCGATGACGAGGACTTTCATGGCAACCCTGAGAAGAAGGCAGAACGAGCCGCAATTGTAGCCTGCAGCCGCGGCGCACTCGGAAATTCCCGATTCGTATCGCCGCCGATCGCCGGCATCCGGCTGCCGTTGCGGGGAACGCAGGCGCGCCCCGATCAGCGTCTTCCGCGGTTGCCGCGCTTTTGCGGGCGGCGCTGCGATCCGTCACGACATTGACCTGCGCCTTGCTGGTGCGCCGTAGGCACGCGGGCCGACAGGAAAATCTCGCGATCGCGAAATCACGAAATGGTTACGTTTTGTATACTCAGCGAATCGCCCGCTTTGCGGGCGTTTTCGTTCAGCTTGGGGACGGCGAGCCGATGCATCAATGCGCGCCGCGTAATCCTGCGCATCCGGGGAATTTCAACGTCGGTGAACGTCCTGCGCCTGTATCTGCGCGTCATCGGATTGCTTGCGCCCGAACGCAAGCTCGCCATCACTCTCACGCTGGCCAATCTCGCGCTGGCGGGTATCTATTTCCTGGAACCCTTGCTGTTCGGCCAGGTGGTCGACGCGCTCGGCGCTGGCGCTGGCGCCGACGCACCGCGCCTGATCGCGCTGTGGGCGCTGGCCGGCTTTGGCGGCGTGGCCGCGAGCGTGTGGATCTCGCTGCACGCCGACCGCCTGGCGCACCGGCGCCGGCTCGCCGCGATTGAGCTGTTCTTCGCCCATGGCGCGTCGTTGCCGCTGTCGTTCCATGGCGAGAACCACACCGGTCGCCTCTCGCGCATCATGCACGGCGGTGTCGGCAACCTGTTCGGCCTCTGGCTCGGGTTCTTCCGCGAGCATCTGGCGACTCTGCTGGCCATCCTCGTCATGGTGCCGGTCGCGCTGTACATGAACTGGAAGCTTGCCCTGCTGATGGTCGGGCTCATGACCAGCTTTGCCGTGTTCAACGCGATCGCGATCCGCCGCACGCACAAGGCTCAGGCCGAAGTCGAAGAACTGCACCACGAGATATCCACGCGCGCGAGCGACGTGTTCGGCCATGTTGGCGTGGTGCAGAGCTTTACGCGCCTTGGCGAGGAAATCGGTGCGCTCAGGCAGATGATGGCGCGCGTGCTCGGCGCGCAGTATCCGGTGCTGCGCGGCTGGGCCGTGCTGTCGGTGCTCAATCGCGCGGCCAGCACGCTGACGATCGTGGCGATCTTCGCGCTGGGTGCGAACCTGCATGCCAAGGGCGAGGTCAGCGTCGGCAACATCGTCAGCTTCGTCGGCTTCTCGCTGATGCTGATCGGGCGCCTGGAGCAGTTCGCCGGCTTCATCTCGGGCCTGTTCTTCCAGACCCATTCGCTGCGCAATTTCTTCGATGTGCTTGACACGCGGCCAGCCATCGCGAGCCAGGCCGACGCGATCGATCTCGGCCGCGCGCGCGGTGACGTCGTGTTCGACGACGTGAGTTTCAGCTACGCACCCGCGGACGGTATGCCGGTACAGGCCGTCAGGAACCTCAGCTTTCGCGCCGCCGCGGGCAGTACCGTCGCGCTGGTCGGACCTACCGGTGCCGGCAAGACCACGGCACTGAGTCTGCTCTATCGCGCCTACGACCCGCAGTCGGGCTGTATCCGCATCGACGGCACGGATCTGCGCTCACTCGAACTGGACTCCCTGCGCCGCAACATCGGCGTCGTGTTCCAGGAACCGGGACTGTTCTATCGCTCGATCGCCGAGAACCTCAAGGTTGCCGATCCGCACGCCACGCCCGCGCAGATAGAGGCGGCAGCGCGCGCGGCTGAAGCGCATGGCTTCATCAGCGCCAAGCCCGAGGGCTACGACACGCTCGTAGCCGAACGCGGCCGCTCGCTGTCCGGCGGAGAGCGCCAGCGACTCGCCATCGCGCGCGCCATGCTCAAGAACGCGCCGATCCTGATCCTCGACGAAGCGACCAGCGCGCTCGACAACGGTACCGAGGCGCGCATCCAGAAAGCGCTCACAGGCCTGTCGCAGGACCGCACGACATTCGTCATCGCGCATCGCCTGTCCACCGTGCGCAATGCGGACCTGATCCTCGTGCTGGACCAGGGACGGCTCGTCGAAAGTGGCCGTTTCGACCAACTCATCGCGCAGGGCGGGCTGTTCGCCGAACTCGCCGACCAGGGAAGGTTTGCGCCGGATGCGGTGGAGGAGCCGGAGGAAGGCCTGGCGCACGCCGCCTGACAAATCAGCGGAGAAGCAATAGGAGTGAGAAATGAGTAAAAGCCGGTTTTGCGCTTTTGACGCTATTTGTCTCCTCCATGCGTCAGCGGGATCGGTCCGGGAAACGGCAGCCAGCGGGCGCCGCTACTCGTTTCTCACTCCTCCGCACTCTTTTCTGTGTTGAGCGCAGCGAGCAGGCCGGCGCGCGGCAGCTTGCCGGTTTCATTGCGCGGCAGTTTTTCGACTTTGCGCAAAGGTCGCGGCAGGAAAGCCGGATCCATCGCGCTGCGCAGCGCGGCGAGTATCGCTGCCTCGCCCAGATCCGGTGCGACGACGAGCGCGGCCAGGCGCTGCACGCCGCAGTGGTCGCCGTCGCGCTGGAAGATCACGCCATCGACGACGCCGTCGATCGCGAGCAGGCGGCGCGTGAGATCGGCCAGCGAGGCACGCTTGCCGGCGATCTCGAGCAGGTCGGAGTTGCGACCGCACAGGCGGAACAGGCGTCCCGGCAACAGTTCCACAATGTCCTGCAGGACGACCGGCGCGTCGAACCAGTCGGCGGCGACCAGGGTGCCGTCCGGCTGCGGCCGTAGCTGGACTCCGGGATAGTGCTGCCAGCACTCCTGCTCGGCGCTGCGCCGGTGCGCGACCACGCAGGTTTCGGTGGAACCGAAAACCTCGATGACGCGGGTCGCGAAACGCGCCTCGGCCGCAGCGGCAAGCTCGCGGCACAGCGGCGCGGTTGCGCAGATCACGCCGGCGAGTTGCGGCAGTGCGATGTCCGACTGCACCAGCGCGCGCAGATGCACCGGCGTGGTGACGAGTACGCGCGGCGCCGGCAGCGCGGCGAGCGTCGCGGCGATGTCGGCCGGCATCAGCGGCTTGCTGGTATCGACGCTGACGTCTGCCAGCAGCGGCAGCAGCACCGACATCTCTATGCCATACATGTGCTGCGGCGGCACCGTCGCGACCAGGCTCAGCGCCGCGTCGGCGCACTGTTCGCGCAGCAGCGTCGCGTTCAACGCGGTGCTGGCACAGAAGCTGGCCCAGGTCTTGGGGTTGGGTTTCGGCGCGCCGGTGGAACCCGAGGTATAGCCGATCGCGACGATCCGGCTGCCGGGCAACAGCGGAATCGGCGCATCCGCGGCGAGGTTCAACGCATCCAGCGCGGGTAGTTGCCACAGGTGCGGCGGCGATGCCTCGAGCGTGCGGTCGCTGATCGCATAGCAGCCCGGGTGCGCCCCCATGACTTCGTCGACATCCTGGCGCGCCCGCGAAGGTGGCAGCAGATTGGTCTGGCCAGCGACCGCGACGGCGGCAAACGCGACCAGAAAGTGATAGCGGTCTTCGCACAGATTGACCGCGGCAGCGGCCCTGGGTAGCTGGGCAGCTACAGCGGCGACATGGCGCAGGAATTCACTCTGTCGCACGGGCCGGCCGGCGAGCCAGGCCACGATGCGCTGCTCATTTCCAGCAACCAGCGGCAGAACGGCCGTTGTGTCGCACGCTCCCTGAATGACTGCGGACATAGCCCCCCGGCTCTCAATGTCGTACCAATTCGCCGCTGATAGCGTCGCGGATCGTGGTCGGTCGCTCAAGCCCCCCGACCGGGGCATCGACAATCGCGTCGAGACCGTCGCCAAACACCTTACGTATTTCGGTCGCGGTTCGTGCCGGTGGCTCGCCGTGGCGGTTGGCGCTGGTCGAGACGAGTGCGCCGCCGAAGGCCCGGCACAGCGCCGCCGCGGGTCCGTGCGCGGTCACGCGCAACGCGATGCCGGCATGGCTGCCGGCAATCCAGGCCGGCACCTCGGGTGAGCGCGGCAGGATCCAGGTATGCGGTCCCGGCCAGGTAGCACGTACCCGCTCCAGGGTTTCCGTGGGCACTTCGTCGAGCGCGATATAGCGCTCAATCTGTGCAAAGTCGGCCGCAATCAGCAGTACGCCCTGCTGCTGCGGGCGCTGCTTGAGCACAAACAGGCGGCTCAGCGCCGCCTCGTTGTGCGGATCGCAGCCGAGTCCGTAGACCGATTCGGTCGGATAGGCGACGACGCCGCCTCGGCGCAGGGCCGCGGCGGCGTCGTCCAGATCAGGCATGATCACGGCGACACCGGGTCAGGCTTTCGATCGGGCCGGCGCTTTTTTCGCAGCAGCCTTCTTAGCAATGGACTTGCCGCCGGCGCTCTTGGCGGTTGCTTTCTTGGCCGTCGCTTTCTTGGCTGGCGTCTTCTTGGCCGTCGTCTTCTTGGCTGTGGCTTTCCTGGCCGCGGGCCGGGTTTCGGCAGTCTTCTTGGCCGCAGCCTTTGGTTCAGCCTTGCCCTTGCCCTTGCCGAAGCGCCCGCCGCCGCGTGCAGGCTTGTCCGGCGCGGCGGCGAGGAATTCCAGGCATTCGGCCTCGGTCAGTGATTCGGGCTCGCGGTCTTTTGGTATGCGGCCGTTCTTGGCACCGTCGGTGATGTAGGGACCGTAGCGGCCGCGCAGCACCTGGATCGCGCCGTCCTGGAAGCTCTTGATCAGCCGGTTGGCGGCGGCCTCGGCCTTCTCGTGCAGCAACTGCACGGCGCGCGACAGTTCGACCGTATACGGGTCGTCCTCGGCCTTGAGCGAGGCATAGACCGAGCCGTGCTTGACGAAGGGACCGAAACGGCCGACGCCGACAGTGATGTCGGTGCCGTCCGGATGCGCGCCGAGGTTGCGCGGAAGCTTGAACAGCTCCAACGCATCGGACAGCGAGATGGTGTGGATGCTCTGGTTCGCGCGCAGACTGGCAAAGCGCGGCTTGTCCTCGTCCTCCTTCGTGCCGATCTGGGCGAAGGGGCCGAAGCGGCCCAGGCGTACCGTAACCGGCTTGCCGCTGGCCGGATCGTCGCCGAGCACACGCGAACCGCTGGCTTCGGAACGGTCGACCGACTCGTTTTTTTCTTCGACCAGCGACTTGAACGGTGACCAGAAGCGCTGCATCAGCGGCACCCAGTCCTCCTCGCCGCGGCTGACCGCATCAAGCTCGTCCTCGAGTTTGGCGGTGAAGTCGTAGTCGACGTAGCGTGTGAAGTGGCCGCTCAGGAACTTGCTGACCGCGCGGCCGACGTCAGTCGGGCGGAAGCGGCGCGCGTCGAGCGTGACGTACTCGCGCGAGAGCAGGGTCTGAATGATGCTGGCATAGGTCGACGGCCTGCCGATGCCGAATTCTTCCAGTGTCTTGACCAGGCTGGCTTCGGAGAAGCGTGGCGGCGGCTCGGTGAAATGCTGCTCGGCCAGGATCGCGGACAGCGGAATCACGTCGCCGACGGCCATGCGCGGCAGCTTGCGGCCTTCGTCCTCGTCCTCGGCGGCCTTCTGGTCCTTGCCTTCCTCGTAGACCGCGAGGAAGCCCGCGTCGACCACCGTGGTACCGCTGGCGCGGAACGCTGATTCCGCGCCGCAGGCCAGGTCGACCGAGACAGTGTTCAGCGTCGCATGCTGCATCTGGCTGGCGACCGTACGCTTCCAGATCAGGTCGTAGAGCTTGCGCTGTTCCTCGCTGAGCGCACTGGAGACGCTGGCCGGGCGGCGCATCGCCGCGGTCGGCCGGATCGCTTCATGCGCTTCCTGCGCGTTCTTGGACTTGGTCTTGTAGACGTTGGGCGTCTCCGGCAGCGCCTTTTTGCCGTAGTCGCGGCCGATCACGTCGCGCAGTTCCTCGATCGCGTCGTTGGACAGGCTGGTCGAGTCGGTTCGCATGTAGGTGATCAGGCCGACCACGCCTTCGTCGCCGATCGCGATGCCTTCGTATAGCTGCTGCGCCAGGCGCATCGTGCGGCTGGTGGTGAAGCCGAGCTTGCGTGCGGCCTCCTGCTGCAACGTCGAGGTCGTGAACGGCGCGGCCGGACGGCGCTTGCGTTCCTTGGACTGCACGTCTGCGACCTTGAGCTGGCCGCCGCTCCAGGCAGGCTCGCCCGTGTCGAACGGCGTGTCGTTGCCGGCGATGCGGTGGGCCCCGGCGGCGGCATACAGCGCGTCGCGCGCCGCATAGGCCGCGCCGGCCTCGGTCAGGTCGAACTGCTCGAATTTCTTGCCGTTGAGGCGCAGCAGGCGGGCGCGGAACGGGGTGGCGGAATGGGCCAGCTCCGCGTCCATGCTCCAGTACTCGCGCGCCTTGAACGCCTCGATCTCTTCCTCGCGCTCGACGATCATGCGCAGCGCCGGCGACTGCACGCGTCCGGCGGACAGGCCGCGCTGCACCTTGCGCCACAACACCGGCGACAGGTTGAAGCCGACCAGGTAGTCCAGCGCGCGGCGTGCCTGCTGCGCATTGACCAGGTCCAGCGACAGTTCGCGTGGATGGTCTACCGCTTCGCGGATCGCCTTGGGGGTGATTTCCGAGAACACGACGCGGTGCACCTGCTTGCCCTTGAGCAGGCCGCGTTCGCGCAGGATCTCGCTGATGTGCCAGCTGATCGCCTCGCCTTCGCGATCCAAGTCGGTCGCGAGATAGAGCGAGTCGGCCTTGGCGGCGGCCTTGGCAATGGCGTCGACGTGTTTTTCGTTCTTGTCGATGACCGCATAGTTCATGGCGAACTGCTGGTCGGGGTTGACGGCGCCCTCTTTGGGCACGAGGTCGCGCACATGGCCGTAGGACGCGAGGACAGTGAAGTCCTTGCCCAGGTATTTGTTGATCGTCTTGGCCTTGGCGGGCGATTCAACGATGAGTAGGTTCTTGGCCATTGCGGGTGGCGCGTCCTCTGCGCGGGCTGCCGGCGAACCGGCAACTGCTGGGTCGATTGCATGGGGATTGGGACGCCGTCCGCGGCATCCTCTTTTTTCATCGTGCACACAGGCTGCGCAGTGCTGTCAAGCCAGTCTGAATGACGGGACGGTCCGGTTCAGGTGTCACGCGATGCACTCAGCGGCGCTGATAGCGCCCGCCGCCGCAGCTGCTGACCTCGCCATCAAGCTCCAGCAGCAGGAGCATCGAGGACAGCGCCGCGACGCCAAGGCCGGTGCGCGCGGACAGCTCGTCCAGGCCGGTCGGGTCGTGCCCCAGCGCGGCGAGGACGCGGCCGTAGTCGGCATCGCGGGCCGGTGCGGCTGCCGTCCCGGCGCCAGTGGAGGTCGGCGGCAGCAGGTGCTGGCGCAGGCGCTCGCCGAGCGCCTGCGCCAGCGGCGCCAGATCCTCGATGATCTCCGCGGCGGTCTCGACAAGCCTGGCGCCCTGGCGAATCAGCTGGTGGCAGCCGCGGGCCAGCGGATTGTGAATGGAGCCGGGCAGGGCAAACACTTCGCGGCCCTGTTCGCCTGCAAGGCGCGCCGTGATCAGCGAGCCGGACTGCGTACTGGCCTCGACCACGAGCACGCCCAGGGAGAGCCCCGCAATAATGCGGTTTCGGCGCGGGAAGTGCGCCGGGCGGGCTTGGACACCTGGCGGGAATTCGCTGACCAGGGCGCCGGTTGCGCGGATCCGAGCGGCGAGGGCTGCGTGCTTGCGCGGATAAATCAAGTCCGGTCCGGTACCCATGACCGCGACGGTTGACGCACCCGCATCGAGCGTCGCCGAGTGGGCGGCGGCGTCGACGCCATCGGCCAGGCCGCTGGTCACGGCAAAACCGGCGGCAGCCAGATGCTGGGCGAAGCTGCGTGCGTTGGCCAGTCCGCCGGCGGTTGCGTTGCGCGCGCCGACAATCGCGATCTGCGGCAACCATAGGCAGCTCGCGTCGCCCGCCACGAACAGTGCCGCCGGCGCAGCACCGGCCTCGCGCAGCAGGGCGGGATAGTCTTCGTCGAGCCAGGTCAGCAGGTGCTGGCCGTCGACGGCGAGCCAGTCGCGATCTGCCGCGATGCGCGCGCGATCGGGCTTGCGCAGCCAGGCCAGGGTTTCCTCGGCAAAGGAGAACTCGCGGCGCAGCGGCTCCAGGTCGGAGAGGACCGCCGCGGCGCTGCCGGCACGCGTCACGACGCTGCGCAGGCGGGTCGCGCCGAGGCCCGGCGCGCGCAGCAGCACCAGCCAGGCTTCCGTTTCCTCGGGACTGCGCAGCTCGGGATTCATGTGCCGAGTATAGGCGCCCACAGAAAAAA
>JAAFHE010000459.1 GCA_013298265.1 Lysobacterales bacterium
TTCACAAGCCGCTGCTGCCGCGGCGACGTTGTCGGGAAAAGTGACTCGCCGGTTTCCCGATCGAATGGCGCAAGCCTGGCTTGCCCACGTTCTCCGGAAATCTGTCGCCTGCGGAATCGGCTTCACTGTTCGGCGAACCGATAATTCCAGTGCCTTACTGGAAGGGATTTTTCCAACAATCGGCGCGTCGTTCGCTCGATGACGTAGGACGAAAGAAACAAGAGCCTCCTTTCAGTACTACGAACTGCGGACAGTAGTGATTTCGCCCGCAACAAAGCCGTGCATTTGTTGTTGCAAGCGCCGGGGCCGCCAGAATGCGAATCAATTTGTCGATTGCATCATTGCGGTTCACGCCCGAAAACCCTTATAAGAACCCCCGGTGAGATTTACAGGTCCACTGATGTTCACTTGTGCACCAGGGTCCGTTGCAGCGATAGTTCGCCGAAACTTTGGCGTACTGCAATCATGGGCGGCATCTGTCCTGCGGTGTAGTGTGCGGTCGCGGTTTCGGGAAGGATCCGCGCGGGAGAAACGATGTCGGACGCAACAGGCCAGCCGTGGCCAGCGAATACGCAACGTCTGCGTGTAGGCGGCGTCGAGTTCGACTTGCGTTATCGCAGCGTGCATCGGAACCGAACGGTGCACGAACTCAATCAGCGCTGTTTCGATCTGCTGCTGCTGTTCCTGCGGGAGCCTTATCTGCTGCATACGCGCGCCGAAATTATCCGGCGCGTCTGGTCTGGTGCCGTCGTCGAGGACGCGAACATCACGACCAATATCTGGGTCCTGCGCAAGGCACTCGGCGACGACGCGAAGGGATGGATACGTACAGTCGCCAAGAAAGGTTACATATTCGACCCGCCGGGCGTACTGGAGCCGGTGCCGGCGAACGATACGAACGGGCCGGATCAGCCCGTGCCCGCGGCGCTGACCGCGGTATCGCCGGCCGCACTCATCGACGATGCCTCGGCGGTTGAGTATCCGATGGTGGCGCCGGTACAACGCAAGCCGCGCCCGCGCCTGCTCGCGGCGTTGGCCCTGCTCGCGATCGTGCTGGCTGCCGTACATGTCTGGCCGCAATCGCGGCCGTCCGACGTTCGCGTCATGCTCGTCGCGGTGTCTGATGCCTCCCTCGTCAACGAGGCCAGCTGGCAGGTAGAGCTGCTGCATTACTGGACGGACTGGCAGTTGCGCAGCCGTTCGGACCGCGTCCTCGTCGCCGATCCGTCGGAGAAGCGCGAGGAAAACGACGTCGTCGTACTGCTCAGTGTCGCGATGCCTGTGGAACGACACGGTGAATGGCGCGTACGCGCGCATTTCCACGGTTCCGACCGGGATTTCGACATCGACAAGGCCAGCACGGCCGATCGTCTCGTCGCGACCATCGACCAGGTCAGCCGCAAGATCGTTACGCACTTTGCACCCGACATGTCCATGGCGCAGCTGCCGGCGCTGACGGCGCTCGATCCGGCGATGGCGCCGTTACTGGTCAAGGCGATCACCGCCAAGCAACGCGGGCGCTGGCACGAAGCCGTGCGGCTGTACGAGAAGATCCTCGAGACCGCGCCCGATTTTGGTTTTGCGCGCCTGCAGCTCGCACAAAGCCTGGCGGAGCTCGGGCAGTCCAATGCGGCGCAGGCGCAGCTGGCTCGTGCCGATGGGTGGATCGCTGCATTGTCGCCGGCGCTGCAGCCACCGTTGCGCGCATACGCGCTTAGCATCCGGCAGGACTACATCGCCGCTGCGGCGGCGTTCGGCGAACTAGGGAAGAACAGTGTCGGTGAACGGCTGGATTGGCGCCTGGCGGAAGCGAGCAACCTGCGCAAGGCAGGGCGCAGTCGCGATGCACTCGAACGACTCGATCGCGCCATGCCCGATGCGCCGGCGCAGGCGCTACCGTGGCTGATCGAGTTGACCGAGGTCGAGCTGGCGAACCGCGATCTTGCGCCTGCGCGCGCCAGCGCCAACCACGCCATCGCATTGGCGCGCAAGCTGGGTTGGGACCACGAGCGTGGGCTCGCGACGCTGCTGCTCATCGACTCGCTGACATTCAGCGGCGTGCAGGCCGACCGTTCGCTGTATACGGATGCGATAGCGGCGTTCGAGAGCACCGGTGACCGGCTCGGCGTCCTGCGGGCGCTGGTCAACATGGAATTGCGCGAGCCGTCCGAACAGGCAGCGCCGATCAAGCACCTGCAAGAGCTGCTCGCCGAAGCGCGCGCCGCCGGCAATGTCACGGTCGAGTCCGAGACGTTGCGCCGCGCGGCGCTGTACTACTTCCGCAGCGGCGACCTGCATGCGGCGAACGAGCGCGTCGACCAGGCGCTTGTCGTTGCCGAGGCTTCAGGAGACCGGTATCTGATCCGGCTCGTCGACCAGCATCTGCTGCTGCAGGATTCCGAGCGCGGCGATCTGGCCGCGGTCGACAGGCGGCTGAAATCGCTGGGCGGCGAGGAACTGCAGGGCGGCATGGCGTTCTGGGTCGGACTTGCGGCGGCGCGTCTGCATTTCCGTCGCGGTGAATACGACGAGGTGCTGGCGGTAATCGGCAAGACCGAGGAGCAGTTACGCGCGACCACGGCGCGCAGCCTGCCGCAGATCGCCGTAGGCCTGTCGTGCATGCGCGCTACGGTGTTCGGGCGCCTGGGGCGTATGGCCGATGCGACCACGGCGCTGCAGGCCTGTCGTGCGCCGGAAATGCCGTACTTCAACAAGTTTGCCGATATCGGCGAGGTCGAGAGGGATCTGCTTGTGGGTGATTTCGCCTCGGCGCGGCGACGCATGGCCGGCCTTGTCGATCGGGTCGCGCAGGAGAAGGTGTTGCCGGAACGCTGGTCGCTCGCCGTGAATATCGCCGATGTGCTTGCGCGCCAGGGCGAGAGCGAACAGGCGCGGCGGATGCTGGCGGAGGTGTTGCCTGCGATGGAGCGTTCGGGAAAGTGGCAGGCCGGATCCGATAGCCGAACGATTCTCGCTGAGATCGCCCTGGCACAGGGCGACGTGAAGGAGGCCGAACGGCAGGCAGGCATGGCCGAGAAGCACGGCACGCCGGAAGACTGGCTCGGACAAAGCCGTCTGCGCGCCGTGCGCATCGTGATCGCGCTGCATCGCCGAGAGACGGGCAAGGCACTTCGCGAACTGGCTGGGCTGCACGACGATGCGCGCCAGCGCGGCGACGTGCTGGCGGAACTGCAGACCCACAGTCTTGCCGGCGGTGCGCTGGAGCAACTATGCAGTACGGACCGGCACGCGAAGCTCATGGCGCAGACGGGCATGCGCGGTGTCTCACTTGAGTGGATGAAGCCCGTGTCGCCGCCGTCGCAACCGGCGCCGGGTCGGAAATGATGCCCGCCTTTCTCAAACCGGTTCATAGCGAGGCCGTCGAGACGCCGTCCTGATGCGCGCCGCGGGCGAAGGCGTAGCCGACACTACGTCGAGCCGACACTACGTCGAGCCGACACGAGGGAGCAGCGCGCGTCAGGGCGAGTCTATCGGCGGTCGCAGTAGACGGGGTGTTAGAAAGGCGGGCTAGCCACGGGGCGAGGTACGGCGTTTCTGGTGGTTCGGCGACACCGTCGCGTATGCTGCAAGCCCCGGTTACTGCCGTCGTCCATGCCTTCCATGTTCCCGATCGTCGCCGAGCTGTTGCGCGCTGGGCTGTCATCCGTTGCGATAGCGCTCAACACCGCCTTGCACGCGACTCCGCTGCTGCTGCTCGCTCTGTGCAAGCCGCTGGCATGGCCCGCGTTGCGTCGGCGCATCTCGAGCACTCTGAACGCGTTGGCGCAAGGTTGGATAGGGGTCAACAGCTGGCTGATCGAGCACGTTGTTGGTACGCGCATTCGGGTGCAGGGCAGCGGAGAGCTGCAGCGCAACGGCTGGTATCTGGTCGTGTGCAACCATCAGAGCTGGGTCGACATTCCGGTGCTGCAGCAGGTCTTCAACACACGCATACCGCTGCTTAAGTTTTTCCTGAAGCGCCAGCTGATCTGGGTGCCGGTGCTCGGGCTGGTGTGGTGGGCGCTGGATTTCCCCTTCATGCGCCGCTACTCGCGCGCGCAGCTGGAAAAGCACCCGGAATGGCGTGGCAAGGATCTCGAGGCGAC
>JAAFHE010000461.1 GCA_013298265.1 Lysobacterales bacterium
AGGGCAGCGCCACCGAGGGTTCGCACGCCTGCGTCCATGTGGACAACAACCAGATCCGCACGCTCAACCACCATTCGTGGATCGGCAAGACCATGGTCACGGTCAGCTATACCAGCAGCGTGCTCGATGATCTTTGCTGCCTGCGCAAGCGCAACGGCAGCGCGACCTGGAACCGCAATCCCTGCGGCGGCACGACCTGTCCCTGAGCTGTGCGGCGCTGCGCGCCGTCGACGCCGGCAGCGCGGAAAATCCAGGGCTCCATCGCATAGCATAGGCGCGCGCTGAAACGCCGCGGCCCGCGGCAAGGGACCTCCGCTTGCAACAACCCTCGAACCGCTCGACGGCTGCCGCGTCCCGCGCGACACGGCGAGCCTGCCTCATCCTGATCGTGCTGACGGCGCTGTGGGCTACAGCGCCTGTATCAGCCCAGCAGTGCAGTTTTGCGTCAACCGTGCCGGCCAACTGGCAACGCATGGACACCGCGGTCGCCACATTGCGCCTGCCGCGCGATGCCTATACGAAACGCAGCGCCGACGACGGCGGCAGCGAGCGCTATGCCGGCGACGGCCTCGATGTACTCGTCGACTACGGCCCGGCCGACTCGCCGCGCGAACCCGAGCAAGGCATGGTCAGCCGTCTGCTCGGCGGCGCCCCGGCCTTCATCGTCAGCGAAGCACTCGCCGGCGGCGCCGGCCGCATCACCATCACCTGGGCCGAACTCGGCGGCCCGCGCATCGAAGCCAGCGTGACCATCGACTACGCGGATGCCTCGCGCCGCACCGACGCCTGCCGCATTGCCTCCAGCCTGCGCCTGCGTGGCGATACCGCCAGCCTCACCCTGCTGCGCACCGGCCGCAGCAACCGCCAGCGCTATGCCCTGCTGCGCGACGCCCACGGCGAACAGCGCCGCGTCGTCGTCGGCGACTACGTCGCGCTGCACTGGGGCAAGGTCACCCGCATCGACGACGCGGCGGTGGAAATCACCGAACGAATCGCCGACGGCCGCGGCGGCTGGAGCGAGCAGCGGCGAACCGTCACGGCGGGTGCGATCACGCCGGACAAAGCGCGCTGACGCCGTTTCGCGATTCAGCTGAGACGTGTGTAAAAACCAATCACAGAATCCGAAAATCGCCTAGCCATCTGCCGGACAAAATGCCGCCGCAGCGCGTCGCGACGGATTGCTATGCCGCCGCTGATGCAGATTTGCGGTGATGCTCCGCTTCACGCACATGCATCTCGATGCGCAGACCGGCCGTGGTGGCCATGTTTACGAGGGCGTCTAGACCGAAAAGCTCAACTTTCTCACCGTGAAGGTCGGAAATCCGTGGCTGAGTCACCCCAAAGACATTCGCGGCCTGGGTTTGAGTGAGATGTGCTCGTGCGATGTGCTCTTTCAAAGCAGATATCAGCATTGCGCGGAGCATCATGTTCTGGTCGTAAGCCGCTATTGCCCATTCTTCCGCAATGACAGCAACGCTTTCTGGCGTCGCAGCTGAGGGTAGCGAATCTGTGAGTACAGAAACCTCGCCTGTCGGTGCAACCTGAGTCTGCGTTTTATCTTTTGGTGTATCAGATGCACTCACCCCGACATCTGCCTGCGGAGCGAGCGCGAGTTGATCCTGTCCAAGGCTCGCCACCATTGACGAGAGGCCAATTTTCTCCTCGGCCTTGATTCGCGCATGATCCGACATGAGTGCAAGCAGATGATCTAACCCCGCGCGGTCGGATATGGTGACGAAGTCAGTCTTCTTGTTCACGAAGACGACGGACTTCTTCTTCTGCTTGAGGAGCTCAATGACATTGCTCAGCGTCCCCGTGCTTTTACAGTCCCAGATCATGAAACCATAGTCACTTCCGCGGGCCATCTCCAGATCCTTCGCGGTGAAGTAGGCGCGCGTACCGGCCTTGGCCTTTGACGTGACTTTATGCACAGGCCATTTGGCAACGTTGTTCCGCGGCGCATCTCCGGTGCAGTAAACCGTAACTTTCCCTGCCTGATACTTGAGCAGGCATTCCTGAATTGACGTATCGGCGCCCTCCGCGTCACCGACAACAACATTGAAATCGGCGGACACGATATTTTTTATCCGCTCCTGAACTTTAGCGTGGAGGCGACTAATCGAGATGGATCCGGCGATAAAGACAGTTGTCATAGCTCACTTCCACGTTATCGCGGCGGCGTAAACGCGATTGATTTTCTCGTAGGTCCGAAGCGTTCGGCATACGGCGTCCATCGTCGCGCCGGTGTCGAACAGATCATCCAACAAGAGCACGTTCCAGCGCCCGATATTGGAAATTCTCGGATTGATACTGAACCGCCCCGCAAGTGCTGCATCTTTCTCTTCCCGGGTATGCAGGTTCTTGAGCGGGGGCGATCCGTCGGGTGCCGGTGCTTTCACAATTATGTCGTTGAAGACCGGGACTTTGGTGAGGCGGCCCAGCTCATTGGCGATCTCCTCCACCGGCTGGCGGGCGCGCACGGTCGACGCCGGCATAGGGATGATGAGGCCGATCTCCCCAAACCGGGGAAGCAAGGTCTGTTGCAATTCGGCGGCCAGTGGTCCGACTTGGTTCCAATCGCCCCGATACTTTAGCTGAAACAAGGCTTCGCCCGGATCCGACCGAGTGGTGTCGAATTGCCGATGGCCGAATTCGTCGTCCCCGAGATAGACACTTGAGAGCGTGTGTTTGTCTAGCGCGAAGCCGGCGTCCCAGCTCCCTTCGAGTTTCTTAACGTGCACCTTCATCCAGTGCCTCGCCTGTGGGGCATGCAGATTCGTTCAAACAGTACAGGCCGTTCGAGCCTCAGACATATACACAATCTTGTTTGATCCGCAAGACCGGCCCGGTCGCGGACAAGATGAATCGCTTGTTCGGGGATCCGTGAAGTAGGGACACGATCATCTCGGCTGACGCCGCTCCTACGCGCGCCACGCTGCGAAGGAACGCGGGCCAGCCCCATGCTGCGCCTCGCAAAATACGCTCCCTGCCCCTGCAGCCTCAGCGTCCCGGCGCAAACGTAGCCTTGACGCCTCTACCCCGCGCCGTCTTCTTCGACACTGCCGGGCTCGCCGCCACGCGGCCGGACAGCAGCAGCTCGACAGCGAGCGCCGCATCGTTCGCATCGACGCGGCGGTCGCTGATCGCATCGGCGTAGATGAAGGATTCGCACAGGCGCACGACGAGGTAGGCCAGCGTGCCGACTTCGATAGTCAGGGCCAGCGCGCCGCTGCGTGCCTCGGCCTCGAGCAGCGCGCGTACGCGCTCGATCGCGCGCGCCTGCACCGGCCCTTGCTTGGAGGTCAGCAGGCGCAGCGCGTGCTCGGCGTCGTCGCGCAGGAAGCGGCGCAGCGGTACCGAACGCACGATGGAACGCACGGCCTTGGCGCAGACCGCCGCGACGCGCGCCGGGCCGGGCGCTTGGTCGGCGTGCGCCGTCGCCGCGCGGCGCATCGCCGCGTCGCATTCGGCCCAGAGGATTTCGCCAAGCAGGGCATCGCGGCTGCCGACCCAGCGGAACGCCGTCGCGCGACCTATGCCCAGTTCCGCCGCGAGCGCGCCGACATCGACGCGCTCGCCCTGCTGCCAGCGCCGGCGGGCGCGCTCGAACAGGTCCAGCGGCGTGGCGCGCACGGGCGCGCCGTCGCGCAGGGCACGGGCCAGCCGGGTGGATGCGGAGGCAGGCGATCGGGGCATGGCCGGATCATAGTCATTCGCTCCTATTGACGACGTGAGTCATTGCAGTATCAATGACTCACTTTGCCTTCCGGATCCGCGCCATGGACTCTCGCCAGCTCATCGACCGCCGCCATCTCGATTTCCTGCTGCATGACGTGCTCGCGGTCGACGATCTGTGCCGCTATCCCCGCTTCGCCGAGCACAGCCGCGAGACCTTCGGCGCAGCGATCAGCCTCGCCCAGCAGATCGCGCTGGAGAAATTCCTGCCGCACAACCGCAAGGCCGACCTCAACGAGCCGCACCTCGTCGACGGCAAGGTCGAGCTGATTCCCGAAATCGGCGAAGCCGTCGCGGCATTCTGCGAAGCCGGCTTCCCGGCCGTACTGGCCGACTACGAGCGCGGTGGCATGCAGTTGCCGTTCGC
>JAAFHE010000463.1 GCA_013298265.1 Lysobacterales bacterium
CCTGCCACGCCCCGCCGACGAACGTCAGATCCAGGCCAAAGGCAGCGGGAAACTCATCGAGATTCAGGCGAAACGATCGATGTCCTCTGGACGCGATGCGCTCCATCACGATGTCCGCATGGACGTCGGCACGAGCGGTGATGATCAGGATGCATCGGGTCATCAAGGATATGTCGGGGAACGGGCCTATACGGCAATCGACGTGCGCAAAGAGCCCGGAATGCGGGCTCTTTGCGATTCACCACGGACTGTCAGCAATAGATGCCGTTGTCCGAGCCGGTCCCAGCGCCATAGCGCAGATTGCCCGGGAAGCGGTAGTCGGTGCAGCCGGCAACGGACACGCCGTCACTGCCTTTCCACTGGGTGTCGGGCTTGGCGCTTTCTTTCTTTGCGTCTTCCTTCGCGGCCAACTTGAATGCAAACAGCTTCTGCTTGGTTTCCATTGAGAAATCCTCACGATTGATGGGATTGCATCGTCGTCTACACCACAGGAGGCTCCCTGCGCACCATCACCTGTGTACCTCTCATCCACGCGCCTGAAACATCCACGCGCGAATGCTTTCTATCCTGCACATCGCTTGTTGCATCGCAACACATAAACACTTCAACAGATACGCAATAGGCAGGTATAAACCTTTCCAACTTATCTACCATACCGAACTATTTAGGGAATGCGCAAACTGGCATATCAGTAACAATGCGACTAACGTAGCCGGCCCGCCGAGTGCGTCGACCCCATGCCGCGCCCGCTACCGCCGGCTTCAACGGCATCCTGCCCAGCGATCATGCACAACCCGACGAACAATGCCCCGATTGGCAGCCTGCGCACGCTGTGGCCCCTGGTGCGCAAGCACCTGGGACTGTTCCTCGGCTGGCTGCTTGCCCTGGCCTGCACCAGCGCAGCGACGCTGGGCCTACCGATGACGTTCCGCGTAATGATCGACCAGGGCTTTTCCGCGGGCGGCAGCGACATCGATCACATATTCGTGCTCGTGCTCGCTGTGACGCTGGCGCTCGCACTGGCGAGCGCAGCGCACTACTTCTTCATTTCGCTGCTCGGTGAACGCATCGTCGCGGACTTGCGCGAACGCCTCTACGCCCACTTGATCGGCATGGACGCGGACTTCCATGACCGCAACCGCAGCAGCGAACTCGTGTCGCGCCTGATCGCCGACTCCGAACTGCTGCGCGTCGTCATCGGTTTCACGCTGTCGACAGCCGTTCGCGGCACGATCACGGTCGTCGGAAGTTTCGTGATGCTCTTCGTCACCAGCCCGCGACTGGCCAGCTACGCGCTACTGGGCATCCCTCTGACCGTGCTGCCCATCGTGCTCGGCGGCAACCGGCTCGCCGCCATTGCGCGCTCCAATCAGGATCGCGTGGCCGATGCCAACTCGCTGGCGGCCGAAACGCTGGGCGCCGTGCGCACGGTCCAGGCGCATTCGCACGAGCCCTACGAACGCGGCCGTTTCGTGACCGCGCTGCAGGTCGCCATCGCCGCGGCGCGCCAGCGCATCCGCACGCAGGCACTCATGATCGGGCTCGGCATCAGCCTGGTGTTCGGCGGCTTCACCGCCGTGCTGTGGCTGGGCGCGCACGACGTTGCAGCACATCGCATCACCCTGGGCACGCTGGGACAGTTCCTGTTCTACGCGGTGATCGGCGGCAGCTCTATCGGCTCACTCGCCGAAGTGTGGAGCGAATTGCGCCGCGCCGCGGGCGGCATGGGCCGCATCAGCGAACTGCTGGCTGAGTCTCCCACCATCGTCGCGCCAGCGAATCCCGCGAGCCTGCCGGCTCCTCTACGCGGTGAAGTACACATCGAGAACGTCAGTTTCCGCTATCCGCAGCAACCGGACCAGGCAGCGCTCGCCGACTTCAGCCTGCGCATCCGCCCCGGCGAAACCGTGGCCGTGGTCGGACCGTCTGGCGCGGGCAAAAGCACGCTGTTTTCCTTGTTGCTGCGTTTCCACGACCCGGAGGCGGGCCGCATCACCATCGACGGCGAGGATATCCGCACGCTGGACCCCGCTGCGTTGCGCGCTGTGATCGGACTGGTACCGCAACAACCCACATTGTTCGCCGCCAGCGCACGTACCAATATCCTTTACGGCCGGCTCGACGCCAGCGAAGCCCAGCTCGACGCCGCCGTTCGCGCCGCGCACGCCGCTGACTTCATCGCCGCCCTGCCCCGACAACTGGATACCGAACTCGGCGAGCGCGGTACCCGCCTCTCCGGCGGACAGCAGCAACGCATCGCGATCGCCCGCGCCCTGCTGAAAAACGCGCCGATCCTGCTGCTCGACGAAGCCACCAGCGCCCTGGACGCCCACAGCGAACGCGCGGTGCAGCAGGCACTGGAAACCCTGATGCACGGCCGCACGACCCTGGTCATCGCACACCGCCTCGCCACCGTACTCAAAGCCGACCGCATCATCGTCATGGACCACGGCCGCATCATTGCGGAGGGCACGCACGAGTCCCTGATGGCCGACGGCGGCCTGTATGCGGAGCTGGCCAGGCTGCAGTTTCTGGATCAGCCATAAATCGTGGCGATATTGGCTGGCCCAGGCAGCCAGCGGGTTGGCGGTAAGTCATTCCAACCTGCCCCCGTTATCCGCTTCTCCCCGCAAGCGGGGAGACGGTGCCCGAAGGCCGGATGAGAGGCCGTCTCAAGCGACCCGTTTCGTTGAGGGCTCTCAGCCTTCGCCGGTCATCGCCAATGCCAGCGCCTGCGCCACTTCGATGCCGTCGATCGCGGCAGAATAGATGCCGCCGGCATAACTCGCGCCTTCGCCGGCCGGGTACAGGCCGCGGGTGTTGAGACTCTGATAGTCCGCCCCGCGCGTGATGCGGATAGGCGATGAGGTGCGCGTCTCCACGCCGGTAAGCACCGCGTCGTGCATCGCGAATCCCTTGAGCTGGCGATCGAGCGCCGGGATGGCTTCGCGGATGGCGGCGATGGCGTACTCGGGCAGGGCGGTGGAGAGGTCGCCCAGACGCACGCCGGGCGTGTACGAGGGCTGCACGTCGCCGAAGTGCTTCGATGGCTGGCTGCGCACGAAATCGCCGACCAACTGACCTGGCGCCCAATAATCGCCGCCGCCAAGCGCGAATGCCTGACGCTCCCACTGGCGCTGGAAGGCGATGCCGGCGAGCGGGCCGCCTGGGTAGTCGGCCGGACTGATGCCCACCACCAAGCCGGCGTTGGCATTGCGCTCGTTTCGCGAATACTGGCTCATGCCGTTGGTGACGACATTTCCGGGTTCGGAGGTGGCCGCGACCACGGTGCCGCCAGGGCACATGCAGAAGCTGTAGACGCCGCGCCCGTTCTTCGCATGATGGACGAGGCGATAGTCGGCCGCACCCAGCAACGGATGCCCGGCGGAGGCGCCAAAACGCGCGTTGTCGATCAGCGATTGCGGGTGCTCGATGCGAAAGCCGACCGAGAACGGCTTGGCTTCGATATACACGCCGCGTTTGTGGAGCATCTCGAAGGTGTCGCGTGCACTGTGGCCGATCGCCAGCACCACATGCTCGCACCGCAGTTCCTCGCCATCTTTCAGCACCAGACCGCGCATGTGTCCGTCGACGATGCGCACATCCTCCACCCGTGCACCGAAGCGGATCTCGCCGCCAAGCGACTCGATGGTGGCACGCATTTTCTCGATCATGCTCACGAGCCGGAACGTGCCGATATGCGGCTTGCTCACGTACATGATTTCTTCCGGCGCACCGGCCCGCACGAACTCTTCCAGCACCTTGCGGCCGTAAAAGCGCGGGTCCTTGATCTGGCTCCAGAGCTTGCCGTCGGAGAAGGTGCCGGCACCGCCTTCGCCAAACTGCACATTCGATTCGGGATCGAGCACCGCCTGGCGCCACAGGCCAAAGGTGTCGCGGGTGCGCTCGCGTACCGCCTTGCCGCGCTCCAGCACGATCGGCCGGAAGCCCATCTGCGCGAGGATCAACGCCGCAAAAAGGCCGCAGGGCCCGAAACCGATCACCACCGGCCGTGATTTCAGCGTGGCCGGTGCGTGGGTCACGAAGCGATAGCGCATGTCCGGACTGGGGGCCACGTGGGCGATGCCGTGCGAGGCAATG
>JAAFHE010000462.1 GCA_013298265.1 Lysobacterales bacterium
GAATTTTGCGCACCGCGTCATGACCGGCGCTCAGGCGCTGCCAGAAGGTGTCGAGGTCCGGCGCATCCGGATAGCGGCCCGACATACCAATCACCGCGATCGCGTCGGGATTCGTGGATCGTGGCGCGGCCGTCTCGGGACGCGTGGCCGAAGCTTCCACCGTCGGCGGCGGCAGAGGCGGCGCAGGCACTGCGGCTTGCGGTGACGTGGCCGCTCGCGGCGGCGCAACCACCGCAGCTTGCGGCAACATGGCCGGCGCGATGCTTTCCTCAACCGGCGGCTGGGCCGGCGCGGCTTCGTCCGTGCGCTGCGCCATCAGCTGCACGAGGTACGGTGCCAGCTGCTGCACGCTGGGATAGTCATAGATCCGCGCCGCCGGCATCGACAGCCCGTAGCGACGATTGATCGTGCGCACCCACTCCACGCCGATGATGGAGTCCATGCCCATCTCGGCGAACAGCTTCTGCGGCTCGACGTCCGCGACGTCCAGGTACAGCGCTTCGGCCAGCGTCCGTGCCAGTTCCGCCTGCACCTTGCCAATGTCGGGCGTCGGATCGGCGAGTCTCGGCGCGACACCGGCGGACGCGGCGACCGACAGTGCAACCGGCTCGTGCTTCACCATCTCCGGAACACTCGCCTCGCGCTTCACGCTCGCCGTTGGCCCCTGGGCCGGCGCGGCTTCGTCCGTGCGCTGCGCCATCAGCTGCACGAGGTACGGCGCCAGCTGCTGCACGCTGGGATAGTCATAGATCCGCGCCGCCGGCATCGACAGCCCGTAGCGACGATTGATCGTGCGCACCCACTCCACGCCGATAATCGAGTCCAGCCCCATCTCGGCGAACAGCTTCTGCGGCTCGACGTCCGCGGCATCCAGGTACAGCGCGTCGGCCAGCGTCCGTGTCAGCTCCGCCTGCACCTTACCGATGTCGGGCGCCCTGTCGACGCGCGTCGGCGTGACAACGACGGACGCGGCGATCGAGGGTGCAACCGGCTCGGGCTTCACGGCCTGCGTAACACTCGCCTCGCGCTTCACACTCACCGCTGACGCCCGCGCCGGTGCCGACGTCAACCGCGGCAACGCGATGCCAGCCGGCTTGCCGGTCGCGTGCGCGGCACGCGGCGCGCGTTCGGCCAGCGCCATCGTCGGGACCAGCGCGACGCCCTTGTGTGGTTCGCGCGTCAACACGATGGCAGTCGGCTTGCCGGTCGTGTGCGCGGCACGCGGCGCGCGTTCGGCCAGCGCCACCGTCGGGACCAGTGTGATGCCCATCTGTGGTTCGCGCGTCAACGCGATGCCAGTCGGCTTGCCGGCCGTCTGCGCAGCACGCGGCGCGCGTTCATCGGCCAGTGCCACCGTCGGGACCTGCGTGATGCCCACCTGTGGTTCGCGCGTCAACGTGATGCCAGTCGGCTTGCTGGTAGCGAGTGCGGCACCCGGCGCGCGTTCGTCCGCCGGCGCCACCGTCGGGACCGGCGTTATACCCATCTGTGGCTCGGCGTGGACAGGCGTCGGCGCGGCGCTGTCAACCCAGTACGCCTTCGTCGCGAACGGATACGTCGGCAGCGATAGCCGCGCATGCGGCTGCAATGCAAACAGCGGTGCATAGTCAAGATCGTAGCCCTGCACGTACAGATCCGCGATCGTCGCGAGCCGCTCGAGGTATTCCTCGATCGCCAGCGACGGCACGCATTCGTGCATGCACTGCTGGCCGTAGCGCTTGAGTCCCGCCTGACCGCCACCTTCGAGCTGGCTGATGCGCGACGCGTAGACCTGCGGCGCCTTGCCGTGGGTGAGCCAGGTCTGCAGCCGCGCGGCGAGTTCGGCGCCGTTGCGGACCACGCAAGCCAGACGGTGTTCGAAGTGCTTGCGCCCCGCCAGCAAGGTGTAGCTGACGTTGCCCAGATCCAGATCGGCCTGTTGCCCAGCGTAGTCGATCAGCTGCTGCGCCTGCTGCTTGAGCTGGGCAGCGCCGCGCGCCGACAGCACGACCAGATGGCCCGGCCGCGGCGCTGAGCGCCGCTCGACCGCCGGCGCCTCCTCGATCACGACATGCGCGTTCGTGCCACTCAGCCCGAACGAGCTGACCGCCGCGCAGCGCTTGCGTCCCGGTGCGGCCGGCCAGTCCCGGACCTGCGTCGGCACGTAGAACGGACTGCCGGCGAACTCGATGTGCCGGTTGCTCTGCGCGAAGTTCAGCGACGGCACGATCTGCCGGTGCTCAAGGCACAGCAGCACCTTGAGCACGCCGGCTACGCCCGAGGCCGCCGTCGTGTGGCCGATGTTGGTCTTGATCGAGCCGATCGCGCAGTAGCCTTCCCGTTGCGTGTCCTGCCGGAACGCGCGCGTGAGCGCTTGAAACTCGATCGGATCACCGAGCTTGGTCGCGGTGCCGTGCGCTTCGACCAGACCGATCTCGTCGGCACTGATGCCGAAGCGTTCGTAGACATCGCGTTCGAGACGCTCCTGCGACACTGCGCTCGGCGCGGTGATGCCGTTGGTCGCCCCGTCCTGATTGATCCCGCTGCCGCGAATCACGCCATAGAGGTGATCGCCGTCAGCCAATGCGTCGTCCAGCCGCTTGAGCACCACCGCACCAACGCCCTCGCCCGGCACGAAGCCGTCGGCACGGTCGTCGAAGGTGTGGCAGCGCCCGGTCGCCGACAGCATTCCAGCGCGTTCGCCGCTGAGGTACAGCCCGGGCGCGCACTGCACGAATACGCCCCCAGCCAGGGCCAGGTCCACTTCGCCCGTGCGCAGGGCCTGGCTCGCGAGATGGATCGCGACGAGCGAACTCGAGCACGCGGTGTCGATCGTGATCGCCGGTCCCTGCAAGTCGAGGTAATAGGCGATGCGTGCCGACACCAGCGAGGTCGCCGTGCCCCAGATCGCCTGCGCAGGCACCGGACCGGCCGCCAGCATGTGATAGTCGCCGCCGTTGTAGCCGGCGTACACGCCGCAGCGCCGGCCGGCGATCGCCGCGCCGACATAGCCGGCATCCTCCAGCGCGTTCCACGACTCCTGCAGGAACAAGCGTTGCTGCGGGTCCATGTGTATCGCTTCGAGGCCGGAGATATTGAAGAACAGCGCGTCGAACTGCTCAATGCCGTCGAGGAAGCCGCCGCGTGGGCAGTAAGGCTCGGCGCCGAGGTTCCAGCGCGTGACCGGCTGCGTCAGATCGGCACCGGCGCGCAGATGCGTCCACAGCGTGTCGACGTCCGGCGACTGCGGATAGCGGCCGCTGATACCGACGATGGCGATCGCCGGCGGGTTCCCGCGATCGACCGCAAGGGGTGCCCTTGCGGTTGGCGCGCTCGCGAGCGGTGCGGCGTTTTCCACACTGTGCGGCAGCGGCTCGACCGACGCGGGCGTGCCGACGCCCAGCACCGCCATCAGCGGCTCGCGATACGTCTGCGCGATATGTGCGGTCAGCTTGTTGACCGAGCTGAAGTCGAACAGGCTGGTGCTCGTCAGCGTGATGCCGAGCGCTGTATTCAGCGCCTCGATCGTGCGCACGGCCAGCAGCGAATCGAGGCCGTATTCCGCGAACGACTCGTCGGCGTTGATCTGCGCGACCTCGAGCATCAGCGACTCTGACAGATTTTCGAGCACGGCCTGCCGCACATGTTCGTGCAGTAGCTGCGTGCTGACGCGCGGCGCACTTGCGGCCACTGCCGGCGATTTCGCCGCGGTCTGCTGCATGGCAGCCGGCTGCACGGCGACCGGCTGCGCAGCGACCGGCTCACTCGCGCGCGGTGCCAGCCGTGTCACGCCGTCGCTGTGCGCGACGATCACCTGCGTCGTCGCGTGCAGTTGCGGCGTCACGAACTGGATCGCATCGAACCCTTCGGCCGCTAGCGCCTGACGCCAGCGTTCCGGCGCCAGCAACGGGCAGCCCGGCTCGCGCAGCGCCTCGTCCTCGAACCGCCACCAGCCGTCGAGCAAACCGAATGTCAGATGGGTGAGCACGCCGCTGTTGTCCGACAGCTCGTTGAGCAGCAGCACGCCGTTGCCCTTGAGCGTCGCCTTCATGTGGCGCAGCGCGTGGCGGATCTCGCGCGTCGCGTGGATCGCGTTGGTCGATATCGCGACGTCGTAGCGGT
>JAAFHE010000464.1 GCA_013298265.1 Lysobacterales bacterium
ATGATCTACTACCCGCTCAGCGTGCTGATGCTGGCCGGCATCCGCGAAGTGCTGGTGATCAACACCCCGCACGAGCAGGCTCTGTTCAGGCAGCTGCTGGGTGACGGTTCGCAGTGGGGCATCTCGATAACCTACGCGGCGCAGCCGTCGCCTGACGGACTGGCCCAGGCCTATCTGATTGGCGCGGACTTCGTCGGCACCGATCCGTCCTGCCTGATCCTCGGCGACAACATCTTCTACGGCCACGGCTTCACCGACGTGCTGCGCCGCTCCGCTGCGCGCGAACGCGGCGCGACCGTCTTCGGTTACTACGTCCATGATCCGGAACGCTACGGCGTGGCTGAGTTCGATGCCGCCGGCCGCGTGGTCGGGCTCGAGGAAAAACCGGCCGATCCCAAATCCAGCTACGCCGTGACCGGCCTGTATTTCTACGACGGCCGCGCGGTCGACTACGCACGCACGCTGAAGCCCTCGCCGCGCGGCGAGCTGGAAATCACCGACCTCAACCGCTGCTATCTCGACGACGGCACCCTGATGCTGGAAAAGCTCGGCCGTGGCTATGCCTGGCTCGATACCGGCACGCACGATTCGCTGGTGGAAGCATCGAATTACATCGAGACCATCGAGAACCGGCAGGGACTCAAGGTCTGCTGCCCCGAGGAAATCGCCTTCCACAACGGCTGGATCGACGTCGCCCAACTGCGCACGCTGGCCAAGCCGCTGGCCAAGAACGGCTACGGCCGCTATCTGCTGCAGATCGCCGAACACGGAGTGGTGCCTTGAAAGTCATCCAGACGCGCCTGCCCGGCTGCGTGGCGATCGAGCCGGACGTGTTCGGTGATGCACGCGGATTTTTTTACGAAAGCTACAATGCGGATAAATTCAAGGCGGCCGGGCTGGATCTGCGCTTCGTGCAGGCCAACGTGTCGCGTTCGGCGCGCGGTGTGTTGCGCGGCCTGCACTACCAGTGGCCCAATCCGCAGGGCAAGCTGGTCAGCGTGGTCGAGGGCGAAGTGTTCGATGTCGCCGTCGACATCCGCCGCGGCTCGCCGACCTTCGGCCAGTGGGCCGGCGTGATGCTGACTGCGGAGAACCATCGTCACTTCTGGGTGCCCGAGGGTTTTGCCCACGGCTTCGTCGTGCTGTCGGAGTTCGCCACGTTCGCCTATCAGTGCACCGCGCTCTACGACGCCAAGGCCGATGCGGGGGTGCGCTGGGACGATGCGGCCATCGCGATCGACTGGCCGGTCAGCGCACCGCTGCTGTCGGGCAAGGACGAGAAGGCGCCGCTGCTGGCCGATATCGCAGCCGAGCGCCTGCCCGTCTGGAGCGCGTGACCGGGCGGGGGCGGAAGGGCAGCGTGGACTGACGCGCCGCATGCCTGTTCGCCGCATTGTGGCTACAATGTTCACAAACAAACAGGTGCCTTTTGAAAATTCTCCTGCTCGGCGCCAACGGCCAGGTCGGTTTCGAACTGCAGCGCAGCCTCGCGCCGCTCGGTGAGGTCGTCGCGGCGACGCGCAGCGGCAACCTGCCGGGCGGGGCCGCGTGTGAACGCGTCGACCTGTACGACGCCGATGCGCTTGATGCCCTGTGCACGCGCGTCGCGCCACAGCTCATCGTCAACGCCGCGGCGCATACCGCGGTCGATCGCGCCGAGGACGAGGAGGAACTCGCCTTGCGCGCCAACGGCGCGGCGCCCGGCGTGCTCGGCCGCTGGGCCGCGCAGCACGAAGCCGCCGTCGTGCACTATTCCACCGACTATGTCTTCGACGGCCAGGGCACGCGGCCTTATCGGGAAGACGATGCGACGGCGCCGATCGGCGCCTACGGCCGCACCAAATGCGCCGGCGAAGAGGCGCTGGCCGCCAGCGGCGCGGCCTACCTGAATTTCCGTACGGCCTGGGTCTATGCCGCACGCGGCGGCAATTTCCTGCGCACGATGCTGCGCCTGGCGCGCGAGCGCGATCGTCTGGGTGTCGTCGCCGACCAGCGCGGCGCGCCGACGCCCGCGCGACTGATCGCCAGCACGACTGCCTGCGTGCTCGCGCGCTGGCTGCAGCGCGACGCGAAGGCGCGTCAGCACAGGTCGGGCAGCTATCACCTGGTCAGCGCCGGCGAATGCAGCTGGCATGATTTCGCGGTCGCGATCTTCGAGCAGGCGCTTGCCGCAGGCCTGATCGCGAAAATTCCCGAAGTCGCGCCGATCGCGACCGCCGACTACCCGACCAGGGCGCGCCGGCCGGCGTATTCCGTGCTCGACACGTGCAAGCTGCGCGAGACCTTCGGTCTGGACCTGCCGGACTGGCGGCACGGCCTGCGCGACGTCATCGGCGAACTGGTTGCTTGAGGGATATCGTGCGCGAACGCGTCAACGCCAATCGATCTGGGCGCGCAAGCACGTCCAGGCCTACTGATCAGGACCCCTGCCCATGCTGATTCCTGTAATCCTATCCGGCGGCGCCGGCACCCGTCTCTGGCCGGTGTCGCGCAGCGCGTATCCCAAGCCCTTCATGCGCCTGGCTGACGGCGAGTCGCTGCTGTACAAGACCCTCGATCGCGCGTTGGCCGTGGCCAATGACGGCCATGTGCTGACCGTCACCGGCCGCGACTACTATTTCCTGACGCGCGACGAATACGCGCTGCACCCCCAGGCGAATCTCGATCGCCTGCCGTTCCTGCTGGAGCCTGCCGGACGCAATACAGCCCCGGCGATCCTGCTCGCCGCGCAGCACGCAGTCCGTCACATCTCGCCCGACGCCGTGCTGCTGGTGTTGCCGGCCGATCATCTGATCCGCGAACTCGACCGCTTCGCCGCCGACGTGCAGCGCGCGCGCGCACTGGCCGAGGACGGCTGGCTGGCCACGTTCGGCATCGTGCCCACGCATGCGGAGACCGGTTTCGGCTACATCCGCCTCGGTGCGGCCATTGCCGGCGCCGAGGGCAGCGAGGTCGCCGCCTTCGTCGAGAAGCCCAAGCGCGAGGTTGCCGAGACCTATCTCGCTGCCGGCGATCACCTGTGGAATTCGGGCATGTTCTGCTTCCGCGCCGATGCCTTGCTGGCCGCGGCCTGGCAGGCCTGCCCCGACGTGCTCGCCGCCGCGCAGGCCTGCCAGGCCAGCGCGATCAGCGGCGAAAGCCCGATCGAATACGCGCGCGAAACCTTTCTCGCCCAGCCCGACATCTCGATCGACTACGCGGTGATGGAACACGCGCCGCGCCGCGCGGTGGTGCCGGCCTCGTTCGACTGGAGCGACATCGGCTCGTGGAAGGCGGTCAGTGATCTCGAGCCCGAATCCGACGAGCACGGCAACCGCGTTCGTGGCCAGGCCATCCTGATCGAAAGTTCCAATTGCTACATACAGAGCGACAAGCGCATGGTCGCTGCCGTCGGCGTACGCGACCTCGTCATCGTCGACACCGACGACGCCGTGCTGGTCGCCGACCGCGATCGCGCGCAGCAGGTCAAGCTCGTGGTCGACCGCCTGCGCGCGGACAAGCACGACGCGGCGGCGTTCCACCAGACCGTGCACCGGCCCTGGGGCAGCTATTCGGTTCTGGAAGACGCCGACGACTGCAAGGTCAAGCGCCTCGTGGTCAAGCCCGGCCATGTGCTGAGCCTGCAGAAGCATCATCGCCGCAGCGAGCACTGGACCGTGGTCAAGGGCACGGCGAAGGTGCGCGTCGGCGAGCGCGAGTTCCTGCTCAATGCGAACGAATCGACCTACATCCCGATCGATACGCTGCACCGGCTGGAAAACCCGACTGCGGAGGACATCCACCTGATCGAAGTCCAGTGCGGCGACTATTTTGGCGAGGACGATATCGTCCGGCTGGAAGACCGCTACGGCCGCGTGGCGCGGGGATGACCGCGAATCGCGTTGGTTTCCGCCGGGTGAGGCCGGCGGAGCGGTCGTGAAACCCGTTGAAGTGCGACACCTGTTCCGGCGCGGCCATGGGAGCCGGCGCCATTTTTTTTGCAAAGGAGTTTTCCATGTCGATCCATCGCCTCGCCGCAGGCCTGGCTGTCTTGCTCGGCGCCGCCGGTGCCCACGCCGAAGTCCCCCTCGCGGACTTTGCGCGGCACATTCAATA
>JAAFHE010000465.1 GCA_013298265.1 Lysobacterales bacterium
CCCTCGTCCGTCGTCGCAGTCGCGCTGACCAATCTGGTCGGCAATGCGTTCAAGTACACGCCGGCCGGCGAGGTGCGCGTGCGTATCGGCGACGGCAAGGTCGTGGTCGAGGACTCCGGTCCCGGGATCAGACTCGAAGACGCCGAGCGCCTGTTCCAGCGCGGTTATCGCGGCGAAGGCGCGACCGGCAAGGGGGCCGGTCTGGGGCTGGCCATCGTACGGCGTCTTTGCGAACTGTACGACTGGAAAGTCTCACTGCGCCCGCGTCCGCAGGGCGGCACCGCCGCGACGCTGGATTTCCGTTTGCGCCGCTAGCCTTGATTTCTCACATCCCCGATGAGCATCGGGGTGTGAGAAATCCGGTCCAGGCTGAGGTCACGGCACCCGTTTCGGGCAGCGGGTGCGGCGCTGGAGACCGCTATCGACCGCGGCGTAGTCTGGGCGCCTACGGCCCCTCGCCGAGCATTTCCGGTCGGTTCGAATTTCTGGTTGTGGGCGCCCGTTCACCGGTGTGCCGGCTCGGGAGCGGCGCCCTGCGCGTTACGCGTCGAGCGGCTCGAGCCAGCCGTACTTGTCTTCCGTCTTGCCCTGGAACAGGCCGAAGAACAGCTCCTGTATGCGCCCGGTGACCGGGCCCGGCTTGCCACTGCCGACTGGCTTGCCGTCGACCGAGCGGATAGGGGTGATTTCCGCCGCCGTGCCGACCATGAACAGTTCGTCACATAGATAAAGGTATTCGCGCGGCAGGTCGCGTTCGATCACGCCAATGCCGTTGTCCTGGGCGAGCGTGATCACGGAGTGGCGCGTGATGCCGTTCAGGATGGCGCTGGCCACGGGTGTCGTATGGAGCACGCCGTCGAACACGAGGAACAGGTTTTCGCCGGCGCCCTCGCTGAGCAGGCCGGTCGAAGCCAAAGCGATGCCTTCGCCGAAGCCCAGGCGACGCGCTTCGCGCGCAATCAGCTGGCCTGAAAGATAGTTGCCGCCGGCCTTCGCGCCAGCCGGGATCGTGTTCGGCGCAAAACGCTGCCAGCTCGACACGCAGGCATCTATGCCGGTTTCCAGCACGTCCGGGCCGAGATACGGCCCCATTTCCCAGGTCGCGACGGTCATGTCGGTTGGCGTATCAGCGGAAAGGCCGAATCCGCCGAGGCCACGATAGGCGAGCGGGCGCAAATACGCTTTGCGCAGAGTGTTGGCCTTAATGACTTCGCGACAAGCGGAATTTATTTCGGCGACGGTGTACGGCATGGCCATGTCATAGATCTTGGCCGACTGGAACAATCGCTTGTTGTGATCGGTGAGGCGGAAGATCTGGGGTCCGGCCGGCGTGTCATAGCAGCGGATGCCTTCGAACACCGACGATCCGTAGTGCAGGGCATGCGACATGACATGGGTGGTCGCTTCGGCCCAGGGTTTGATGCGACCGTTCTGCCAGATGAATTCGGGATATTGCATGGCCATGGCGGAGAATTCCGGGCGGACGAAGGCTGCGAAGCCTAGCGGCGGGCGCCGCTTTTGCCTAGCGCACAAGCGTTGGCGGCCGCCCGATCCGGGCGGATTGCAGACTCAGCTTCTGCTAAACCGCTCACAGACGAGACAAATGTTAACGGCGTTGGTTTAGCATACGGCGCAGCAGCGCAACGTTGCAGGTTGATTCAGGTAAGCCGGGGGAGCAGGGGTAAGCCTGCCGCCGGTAGTGCCGCGACCCATCGACGTGGCAGCGGAAATACGATCCGGCACTGCGGTAACGACGGTATTGGCGATAAGGGGAAGGTTTCATGCGTATCCGGAATGCGGCCTTCGCGGCTGTCGCTTTTGTCTTGGGTCTGTGCGCGACAGCGGCCAGCGCTCAAACCTATAACTATTCTGTCTACGTCGATGGCGACCTGAACTCCGGCAGCGGCTGTACCGTGCCGCAGATGAGCGGCGCCGATGCGCGGCTCGATGTCAGCGTTAGCGGCGGCAGTTCGCCCCAGGTCGTCTCGGTCACGCGGTCGGGCTGCAGCGGTGGCAGTTTCCCGGCCGGTACGTCAATCGGCGGCGGCCACCCGGTCGGCCTCAACAACGGTGTCGGCGCTGCCGACGTCATCGAGTTGAGCGATGCGATCAGCGCCCTGCAACTCAACAACAGCGCGGGTCTACGCCTTGCGGTCGTCGCGCAGAGCCCGGCCGGTACCGATGACGTGACGACGACGGCGCCGGGCGCCGGTCCCATCATCCTCGGCTTGCCGGCACTGCCCATTCCGTTCCTGACCCTTCCCGTACTGCTTATCCTGGCCGGCCTCGTCGCCTTTCTCGGCGCGCGGCGCGCGCGACGGACGGCGATCTGGCGCACCCTCTCCTTGTTCTTCGTGGCCAGCGGCATGGTCATTGCCGCCAACTTCATCGTGGACGGGCAGGTCGGCGACTGGAACGGCGTGTCGCCGCTCGCGACCGATCCGCCAGGCGACGCGACCAGCGGCGAGAGCGCGATCGACGTCACCCGATTGTTTGGCGCCTACGAAAACGGCCGCGTCTACCTGCGCATCGACGTGCGCGACCTTCAGAACAACCCGCCAACCGTCAATCCGGCGAGCGTCACCACGCTGGAGGACCAACCCGTCACGGTCACCCTGACAGGCACCGATCCGGAAGGCGCCAACATCACCTTCAGCGTGGCGACACCGCCGTCAGCGGGAACCACCAGCAATCTGACGTCCACCGGCCCGACTTCGGCGACGATCAACTACACACCCAACGCCAACACCAACGGCAGCGACAGTTTCACCGTCACTGGCAGTGACGGCCAGGGCTCGTCCGTGCCGGCGACCGTGTCGATCACGGTCACGCCCGTCAACGACGCACCGGGCTTCACCGCCGGCGCCGGCCAGGCCGTGCCGGAAAACGCGGGCGCGCAGAGCGTCACCGGCTGGGCCACGGCGATCAGCGCCGGTCCGGCCAACGAGTCGACCCAGACCGTCAGCTTCACGACGACCATCGTCAGCAGCACCGGCAGTCTGGCGTTCACGGCCGCGCCGGCCGTCGCACCGAATGGCACGCTGACCTTCACACCGCAGAACGCGACCTCCGGCATCGCCACGGTCAGCGTCGTCGCGGTGGACAACGGCGGCACCGCCAACGGTGGCATCGACACCTCGGCCGCGCAGACCTTCGTCATCAACGTCAACGCGATCAACCACGCGCCGAGCTTCACGGCCGGTCCGAACCAGACCGCACTCGAAGACGCCGGCGCGCAGACCGTGGCCGGCTGGGCCACTGCGATCAACGACGGCGATGGCAACACGCAGATCGTCGACTTCCAGGTCACGGGCAACACCAACGCAGCGCTGTTCACGACGGCGCCGGCGATCTCGCCGACCGGCGCGCTGACCTATACGACCGCGCCGAACGCCAACGGCACGGCGACGATCACCGTCGTCCTGCACGACAACGGCGGTACCGCGTTTGGTGGCAGCGACACATCGCCGCCGCAGATCTTCACGATTGCGGTTACCGCGGTCAACGACGCGCCATCGTTCACGGTCGGTCCGAACCAGAGCGTGTTCGAGAACGCGGGTCCGCAGACCGTCAATCCCTGGGCCACGGCGCTGAGCACGGGCCCGGCCGACGAAGCGGCGCAGACGCTGAGCTTCACGGCCACCGTCGCCAGCAGCACCGGCACGCTGGCGTTCTCCACTGCGCCGACGGTCTCGCCGACCGGTGTGCTGACCTATACCCCGCAGGCGGGCACGATCGGCACCGCAACGATCAACGTGGCCGCGGTCGACAGCGGCGGCACCGCCAATGGTGGCGTCAATACCTCGCCGACGCAGACCTTCACGATCACGGTCGCCGGTATCAACCATGCCCCGAGCTTCACGGCCGGTGCGAACCAGACCTCGCTCGAGGACGCCGGCGCGCAGACCGTAACCCCCTGGGCCACCGCGATCAGCGATGGCGACGGCAATACGCAGGTGCTCGATTTCCAGATCACCGGCAACACCAATGCGGCTCTGTTCGCCGTGGCCCCGGCGGTTTCGCCGACCGGCACGCTGACCTATACGGCCGCGCCGAACGCCAACGGCACGGCGACGATCACGCTG
>JAAFHE010000466.1 GCA_013298265.1 Lysobacterales bacterium
GCCGCCGGCCGCCCGGGCCTGATTCCGTTCATCACGGCGGGCGATCCGCTGCCCGAAGCGACTGTCGCGATCATGCATGCACTGGTCGAGGCCGGTGCGGATCTGATCGAGCTCGGTGTGCCGTTTTCCGACCCGATGGCCGACGGACCGGTGATCCAGCACGCGAGCGAGCGCGCACTGGCCAAGGGCATTGGCCTTAGCCATATCCTGGGCTGGGTGCGCGAGTTCCGTGCGCGCGACACGGAAACGCCGGTGGTACTGATGGGCTATCTGAATCCGGTGGAGATCTGCGGGGTGGAGCGATTCGCCGCCGAGGCGGTCGAGGCCGGCGTGGATGGCGTGCTGCTGGTCGATTGTCCGATCGAGGAAATCGCGACCGCACAGCCCTTGCGCGCCGCGGGCCTGGATCAGATTTTCCTTGCCGCACCGACCACCGACGAGGCGCGCCTGGAGAAAGTCTGTGCCGCGGCGCAGGGATTCCTGTACTACGTCTCCGTTGCCGGCATCACCGGTGCCGCGCACCTGAGCACGGATGCGGTGCGCGAGCGCGTGACGGCAATACGGCTGCGCGCACGCACGCCGGTCGCGGTCGGTTTTGGTGTGAAGGACGCCGCTACAGCCGCGGTGATCGCAACCTTTGCCGATGCGGTGGTGATCGGTAGTGCGTTGGTCGATACACTCGCGCGGGCAGCGGACGCGGACGATGCGGTTGCCCGCGCGAAGGCGTTTCTGGCGCCGATCCGTGCCGCGCTGGACGCGCTGCCTGCAGGTCATGCCGCGTAGACGCCAGCACTATCCTGCACGGAACCCGGCACCGCCCGCAGCGGGGCCCTTGCTTGAATCGACGCCGGAACGGCTTGCGCCGGCGGATACCGGAGAGGTGGGTGACATGAGTTGGCTTTCAAAACTGATGCCGGCGCGCATCCGTACCCAAAGTACCGGCGCCAAGGGCAAGGTGCCGGAGGGCTTGTGGGAGAAGTGCGAGGGCTGTGCAGCCGTGCTCTACCGGCCGGAGCTGGAGCGCAATCTCGAAGTCTGCCCGCAGTGCGGCCACCATCATCCGATTGGCGCGCGCAAGCGCCTGCTCGCGTTCTTCGACGAAGGGTCGACCGAGGAACTGGCTGCCGACCTTGAACCGGTCGATGCGCTGAAGTTCAAGGATTCCAAAAGGTACAAAGACCGCATCGTCGCGGCGCAGAAGCAGACCGGTGAGAAGGACGCGCTGATCGCGATGCGGGGTCTGCTCAAAGGCCGGCCGCTGGTAGCGGTCGCGTTTGATTTCAGCTTCATGGGCGGCTCCATGGGTTCGGTGGTCGGCGAGAAATTCGCGCGTGCGGCCGAGCGCGCGCTGGCCGACCGCACGCCGCTGGTGTGCTGGTCGGCGACCGGCGGCGCGCGCATGCAGGAAGGCCTGTTCTCGCTGATGCAGATGGCAAAGACTTCCGCCACGCTTGCGCGCCTGCGCGCCGGCGGACTGCCGTACATCTCGGTGCTTACGCATCCGACCACGGGCGGCGTGTCGGCGAGCCTGGGCATGCTGGGCGACCTCAACATCGCCGAGCCCAAGGCGCTGATCGGTTTCGCCGGACCGCGCGTCATCGAGCAGACCGTGCGCGAAACCTTGCCCGAGGGCTTCCAGCGCTCGGAGTTCCTCGTCGAGCACGGCGCGATCGACCTGATCATGGACCGGCGCGAAACGCGCAACCGGCTCGCCGACATACTGGCGATGCTGATGCGCCAGCCACGCCATGGCGCGGCTGTGGCTGGAGTCGCGGCCTGAGCGTGAATCCCGCATCCCTGCCGCCACGCACCTTGCAGCAGTGGCTGGACTATCAGGTGGGCTTGCACCCACGCTCCATCGAGCTGGGTCTGGCCCGCGTCGGCGAGGTCTGGCGGCGGCTTGGCGCGCCGCGGCCCGCGCCGCTTGTCATCACCGTCGCCGGCACCAACGGCAAGGGTTCGACGGTCGCGTTTCTGGAAGCCATGCTCGCGGCGGGCGGCTACCGGGTCGGCGCCTACACTTCGCCGCACATCCTGGCCTACAACGAACGCGTGCGTATCGCCGGCGCCGATGTGGATGATCATGCGCTGACCGAGGCGTTCGCGCGGATCGAGGTTGTACGCGGCGACATCGCACTGACCTATTTCGAGTTCGGCACACTTGCGGCGCTGCTGGTGTTCGCCGACGCGGCGCTGGACGTTACAGTGCTCGAGGTCGGCCTCGGCGGCCGGCTCGATGCGGTAAATCTGGTTGACGCCGACGTGGCCATCGTTACCGGCATCGCCCTGGATCATCAGGACTGGCTCGGCAGCGACCGCGACAGCATTGGTCGCGAAAAAGCCGGCGTGGCACGGGCGGGACGACCCTTCATCGTTGCCGAAGCCGATCCGCCGGCCGGATTGCTGCGGGCGGCGGCGGGGCACGACGCGGTCGTGCTGCGCGCCGGCATCGATTTTTCGATGGACCGCGACGGCGACGCCTGGCACTGGCGCCGCGGCGACGCCGTAGTGCCGGTGCCGTCTCCGCAGCTCGCCGCCGGTTGCCAACCGGCCAACGCGGCAGCCGCGATCGCCGCGCTGCATTGTCTGCATGATCGCCTGCCGCTGCCCCTGCACGCGATCGCGCTCGGCGTTGCGACGGCGGCGATTCCCGCGCGATTGCAGCGCGTACGTATCGGCGCGGGCGAGCTCATCATCGACGTGGCGCACAATCCGCAGGCGGCACGGGTGCTGGCCGACTGGCTCGCGCAGCAGTCTGACCAGCCAAGTCTTGCGGTGTTCGGCGCGCTCAGCGACAAGGACGTCGCCGGCATGCTGCAGCCGTTGCAGCCCTACATCGCCGAGTGGCATCTGGTCGATCTGGCTGCGGAAACCGAGCGTGGCCGCGACCTGCTCGCGCTGGAGACCGACTTCAGCGCGGCGCTAGGGCCGGTGCGGCGTCGTTGTTGGGGCGAGGTTGCCGCGGCACTCGATACCTTGGCCCCGCGCCTACGCGATGGTGCGCGGGTCATCGCATTCGGATCGTTCCATATTGCCGCCGCTGCGCTGCGCTGGTTGCAGCGACCAGCGGTGACCTGACGATAGCGCTGCAGGTTGTATGCGAACGACGCGTATACTCCCGCCGTTCCTGGAGGCCAGCCGGCTATGGATTCCGCATTGAAACAGCGTCTCATCGGTGCCGCCGTACTGATCGCCCTGGCGATCATCTTCGTTCCCATGTTCCTTTCTGGTTCGCCGCCTAAGACCGAGACGGTGACCGAAAGCCTCACTATCCCTCCGGTGCCCGAGCGCGAATTCCAGACCCGCGTGGTCGCGGCCGAAGGCGGCAAGGCCACGACGCCGGTGCCGCTTGCCGAGCATGCGACCAGCGGCGGCGACAAGGTCGCCACGGTTGATGCGAGCGCGAATCCGCGACTTGCGTCCGAAGTGGCGTATCCGCAGGCCCGCGTAGCGCCGACGGCGACGCCTTCACCATCCGTTCCTGCGGTCCCGACCCCCAGATCAGTTGAGGCGACGCCGCCCAAGTCCGTTGCTGAGCGCGCAGCGCCGGCGGCGGGCAGTACCGGCCGTTACGCGGTGCATCTCGGCGTTTTCGCAAACAGCGGCAATGCCGACGCGCTGGTCGCCAGTGCGAAGAAACATGGACTGACTGCCTACGTCGAGTCGGCCGAGGTCGACGGCAAGCCCGCGACCCGCGTGCGGCTTGGACCGTACGAGGACCGCAGTACCGCGGAAGCCGCGCGCCTGAAACTGCAGAAGGCCGATGCGAAGCTCAAGGGCAGCGTAGTCGAGATCGTGGCTGCGCAGCCCAAGGCGGATGCGCCGGTAGCCGCGTTGCCGGCCAATCGCGCCGGCGGCTGGGCGGTGCAGCTGGGGGCGTTCAAGTCGCAGGACGAAGCAAACAAGCTGTCGGCGCGCGCCAAGGGCGCGGGTCTGCCGAGTTTTGTCGACAGTACCGGGCAGGGCGCCGAAAAGCTCTGGCGCGTGCGCCTCGGTCCTGAGCCTGACCGCGCCGGCTCTGAGAAACTGCGCGACCAGGCCAAGCAGAAGCTGACCATCGCCGGCATGATCGTGACGGTCCCCT
>JAAFHE010000467.1 GCA_013298265.1 Lysobacterales bacterium
CTTCCGGCGGCCTGCCAGGCACGACGCAGTCGCTGGGCACGATCCAGTTCGCGAATCGCGGCAGCGATGCGCTCGTCGTCAGCGGCTGCAGCGCAAGCAGCGGATTTTCGGCATCGGCGGCGTTTCCGCTGACGATCAGGCAGGGTGTGCCGCAGAGCGTCGCGGTCTCGTGCCAGTTGCCGGGAATGCCGTCGACGTCGATCTCCGGAAGCCTCGTCTGTTCGACGAACGATGCCGACGAACCGCAGGTGACGTTTGCGCTGCGGTGCGTCTCTGGCGCAGTCAGCGGCAGTGCGACGGCGATTCCGACGCTGGGTCGCGCCGTGCAGGTGCTGCTCGGTGTGCTTGTCTCGATCGTCGCGGTCGTGGCGATGCGTCGGCGGATGCGCGTCGCGACGCCGCCGCGCCTGCTCCGCTGAGCGAACGTCCGGCTGGACGGAGCCTGAGAGACGCCGAGGTTTCCGCGGCGTGGCGATACGTCACCGCGATGCAGCGATGCAGCGCCCGTTGGTGTCGGCGAGTCCGGATCTGCGCCGGACTTGCCGACCCGACAGACCATGACGATCGCTTGCAGGCAGCCCGCCCGCTGTTCGTAACTGGAGGACGGCCGGTGTCTGCGCTCGTGCTGTGCACTGGCTGATCGCGCTTTTGTGCCGGATCCGCGCCGGTGCGGAAGGCAGTGCGTCACGACAACCCTTGTCCAATTCCCCGGAGGACGGCACGCTTGCGCGAATACCGGGAGAAATATAGTCGTGTCCGAGGCCAGGCCGCAGCTCACTGCAATGACCACGGCGCAGCGTCTGCGCTCGATCTTCAGCGGCTCGGTCGGCAATCTCGTCGAGTGGTACGACTGGTACGCGTATACGGCGTTCGCGCTGTATTTCGCGCCGGTGTTCTTTCCGGACGGCGACCAGACCGCGCAGCTGCTGAATACGGCCGCGATTTTTGCCGTCGGTTTCCTGATGCGGCCGCTGGGCGCCTGGCTGCTCGGCGAGTACGCCGACCGGCGCGGGCGCAAGGCGGCGCTGGTGCTGTCGGTGCTGATGATGTGTGCCGGCTCGCTGATGATCGCGCTGACGCCGGGCTATGCGCAGATCGGCGTGGCCGCGCCGGTGCTGCTGCTCGTTGCGCGCCTGCTGCAAGGACTTAGCGTCGGTGGCGAATACGGTGCGTCGGCAACCTATCTCAGCGAAATGGCGAGTCGCGAGCACCGCGGGTTCTGGTCGAGCTTCCAGTACGTCACCCTGATCATGGGCCAGCTGCTGGCGCTGGCCGTGCTGATCCTGCTGCAGCGCTTCGTGCTGACTTCTGAACAATTGCACGACTGGGGCTGGCGCATTCCGTTCGTGATCGGCGCGCTCGCCGCGCTGGTGTCGCTGTACCTGCGCCGGACCATGGTCGAGACCGAATCATTCGTTGGCCAGTCCGCTGCCGGTCCGTCGCGGCATGGCCTGCGCGAGCTGCTGCGGCATCCGCGCGAAGTCGCGACCGTGGTCGGGCTGACCCTGGGCGGAACGCTCGCTTTTTATACGTTTACCGTCTACATGCAGAAATACCTCGTCCTCAGCGCCGGCCTGAGCAAGGACGACGCGACCGCGGTGTCGGCGGCCGCGCTGTTCGTGTTCATGCTGCTGCAGCCGGTGGTCGGCGCGCTGTCGGACCGCATCGGCCGGCGCCCGCTGCTGATCGGCTTTGGGGTGCTCGGCACGCTGGGCACGGTGCCGCTGTTCAGCGCCTTGGGGCCGGGCGTGAGTCCGCTGCACGCGTTTGCGCTGATTTTGCTCGCGCTGACGGCGGTCAGCGGCTACACCGCGATCAACGCCGTGGTGAAGGCTGAGCTGTTCCCGGTCCAGGTGCGCGCGCTCGGTGTCGGCCTGCCGTATGCGCTGGCCGTGTCCGTATTCGGCGGCACGGCGGAATTCCTGGCGTTGTGGTTCAAGCAGCGCGGCAGCGAGTCCGGCTTCTACTGGTACATCACGGCCTGCATCGGCGTATCGCTGCTGGTCTATCTGTTCACCGCCGACACGCAGCGCACGTCGCGGATCGACCGCGATTCCGCCGGCACGCCCGCATGAGCCGCGCGCGCGCGGGGCAACGCGCATGAACCGGGTCGCCTACGGCTGCCTGCTGGGCCTGGGCGGCTGGCTGATCGCCGGCGTGGCCCTCGCCTGGTACCTGCGGCGCATGGGGACCGCGCCGGATGCCACGCTGGGCGCGGCCGTGGTCCTCGGACTGTTTCTCTGGGCCGGATTCGGCCTGCTGTATTCGGCGCTGCGCGGTCTGCGCGAGTGGTGGGCGGTGCGCGCCGCGCTCGCTGGCGGCGAGCCCGCCGACGGTGCCGGTGCCGTGCTGGTGGGCACGCTGCAGTCGACTGCGGCCTCCCTGCAGGCGCCGTTCGACGGGGAGGATTGCGTCGCGTATGCCTACAAGGTCCAGCTCGACAGCGGGAGCGGACGGCAACGAACCATCACGACGTGTTTCGAAGGCGTGGGCCTGGCGCCGTGCACGATCGCCACGGCGGTCGGCTATTTCCGCCTCCTCACGGTGGCGGAACTCGATCCGGGCACGACGTCGAGCACCAACCTGCAGCGCGCGCAGGTCGAACGCTATGTTCGTGCCACGACGTTCAAGCCCAAGGCGCAGTCGGCCGATGAACTGTTGCGGCGCTGGGACGACGCGGACGGCAACTACCGCAGCGATATCGCCGCGGTAGCGCCCGAGCAGGTCGACTGGGCGCGCTGCACCTACTCGCAGCAGGTTGTGAGGCCCGACAGTCCAGTCTGCGTGATCGGCTTTTTTTCCGCGGCGCAGCGCGCCTTCGTGGTACCGCCGGCCTGGGCGGTCGCGACGCGGGTCCTCGGCGGCCGTCCCGACGCGATCGCCCTGGCGATTGCCGCGACCGCGCGCAGCCGGCTGGTGTGGGGGGGCGTGCTGATCGGTGCCGTGCTCGCCGCTACCTGGGCAATCGCGCGCAATTTCTGAAGTTCTTCCATGACCGTCGCGAATCGTGATGGACGCCCCCGTTCGCCGCCGCGCTTTACACGTTTCGGCGCCTTCACGGTAAGCTAAGGAAGTCTTAACAATCGCGAGGGGTTGGGGTCATGGGGAAGTCACGTTTGTGGAAAGCGCTTTGGGCCGCCGGGGCGTTCGGTTGTATAGCGGTACTGGCGCCGGCGGGTAGCGCGTCGGCGGCAGAGAAAGCGGAAGCAGAAGCAGAAGCTGCGCAGGACGGTACCGGCGGCGGCGATGCCCAGCAGTTGGAAGCGATCTCGGTCGTCGGCTCGCGCCGCTACGGCCGGTCCTCCGATACGGTCACGCCGGTGCCGGTCGACATCATTCCGATGACGGACTTTGCCGAGAAAGGTGCACAGTTCGATGTTGCACAGGCGCTGCAGTTCATCGCGCCTTCGTTCAATTCCACGCGCCAGACCGGCGCGGACAACGCCGACCTGGTCGACTCGGCCATGCTGCGCGGCCTGGGTTCCGACCAGACGCTGGTGCTGGTCAACGGCAAGCGCCAGCATCAGGCCGCTATCGTCAACATCTTCGGTGCGCGCAACCGCGGCAACACCGGCACCGATTTCAACACCCTCCCGCCGCTCGCGATCGAGCGCATCGAAGTGCTGCGTGACGGTGCTGCGGCGCAATACGGTTCGGACGCGATCGCCGGCGTCGTCAATGTCGTCCTGAAGAAGACTCCCGGCTGCGAGAGCGTGCTCGGCTTCGGCCAGTACTCGCGCGGCGACGGCGAGAATACGCAGGCATCGGCGTACTGCGGCTTCGAGCTGGCCAACGGCGGCGCGATCGCGCTCACCGGCGAATGGCTCAAGCGTGGCCGTTCCGACCGTTCGGAGCCGCGCGGCAGCCCGCGCACGATCGGCGATACCAAGATGGACAACCGCACCTTGTTCCTCAATGGCGAAATTCCGCTTGGGGACGCAGCGCATTTCTACTTCAGCGGCGGCTACCAGGACCGCTACGCCTCGTCCGGTGCATTCGGCCGCGGCGGTATCGGCAGCGATGACATCCCGTCGCGCAACTCCGCGGCGATGTATCCCAACGGCTTCGTGCCCTTCA
>JAAFHE010000468.1 GCA_013298265.1 Lysobacterales bacterium
ACCCCCGAGCGCAGCCATCCGAATTACCGGGCATTGCTCGATGCCGAGGCCACGCTGCCGCCAGAAGAGCGCATCGACCTGCTCGCCATCGTGACGCCCAACGACAGCCACTGTGCGATTGCCTGCGCGGCGCTCGAACGCGGCATCGCCGTGTTCTGTGAAAAACCGCTGGCAACGACAGTCGAAGAAGCGCGCCTGATCGCCGACGCGAGCCGGCGCAGCGCGCGCCCGGTTGCCTTGGCGCACACCTATGCCGCCTACCCGATGGTGATCGAAGCGCGCCAGCGTGTGCGGCGCGGCGAGATCGGCACGATCCGCAAGGTGGTGGTCGACTACACACAGGGCTGGCTCGCGCCGGCGCAACTGCCGGCCGAACAAAAGCAAGCCGTCTGGCGCATGGATCCGCGGCGCTCAGGCCCCAGCGGATGCCTCGGCGATATCGGAGTACATGCGGCCCACCTGGCGGAGTACGTGACGGGCCGGCGCATCACTCGCCTGCTGGCCGATCTTGGCCGCAGCGAGGGCCGCGCGCTTGATGACGATGCCGCATTGCTGCTGCGCTTTGACAACGGCGCACGCGGCGTGCTCACGGCCAGCCAGATCAGCATCGGCGAAGAAAACGACCTGAGCTTCCGCATCTACGGCGAGTGCGGCCACCTGCGCTGGCGCCAGCAGCAGCCCGACTCGCTGGTACTGACGATCGGAGACGGCCCTGTGCAAATACTGCGCGCCGGCCACAGCACACTCGACCCGGTCACCCGGGCCGTCAGCCGGCTTCCGCCCGGCCATCCCGAAGGATACATAGAAGCATTTGCTAATTTGTATAACGAATTCTGCAGTCAATTGCGCAATAGCGGTCCGACCTGGCTTCCCGATGTCGGCGATGGCCTGCGTGGTATGCAGTTCATCGAGGCGGCAGTCCGCAGTTCGGAAGCGGGCGGCCGATGGACGCCCCTTAGCGCCGAGGAAACCGCATGAAAGGCCCCGGTTTGTTTCTTGCCCAGTACGTGGATAGCCAGCCACCCTTTGACACGCTCAACGGCCTGGCCAGCTTCGCCGCCGAGTGCGGCTTCACGGCCGTGCAGATCCCAACTACCGATTCACGCTTGATCGATCTGTCCCTGGCAGCTCACTCCAGGGACTACTGCGATGAGCTGCGTGGATTGCTGGCGGAACGCGGCCTTGAGATCAGCGAGCTGTCGACGCACCTGCAGGGGCAACTGCTGGCGACACATCCGGCGCATACCGCGCTGTTCGAGCATTTCGCACCGGCTGAACTGCATGGACGTCCCCAGGCACTGCAGGAATGGGCCGCCGATCAATTGCAGCTTGCTGCATGCGCGAGCCGCAATCTCGGACTTTCGGCTCATGCGAGCTTCTCCGGCTCACTGCTGTGGCCGTACCTGTATCCGTGGCCGGCGCGTCCCCCTGGCCTGGTGGAATCGGCGTTCCGTGAGCTTGCGCGACGCTGGCGACCGCTGCTCGATGCCTTCGACGAGGCCGGCACCGACATCTGCTTCGAACTGCACCCGACCGAAGATCTGCACGACGGTGCGAGCTTCGAGCGCTTCCTTGATGCGGTCGACCATCATCCGCGCGCCTGCATCCTCTACGACCCCAGCCATCTGCTGCTGCAACACATTGACTATGTCGCATTCGTGCATCGCTACCATGAGCGCATCCGCGCCTTTCACGTCAAGGACGCCGAGTACCGGATGTCGGACCGCACCGGCGTCTACGGCGGCTACCTCGACTGGGTCGACCGGGCCGGCCGGTTCCGCTCCGTCGGCGACGGACAGATCGCCTTCGACCAGATTTTTTCCGCGCTGATCCAGCACGGCTATGCGGGCTACGCCGTGCTCGAGTGGGAGTGCTGCCTCAAAGACCGCATGCGCGGCGCGCAGGAAGGTGCGGCTTTCATTCGCAGGCACCTGTTCGAGCGCCCCGACCACGCGTTCGACCGCTTTTCCGCAGGCAGATCAGACCCGGCGCTGATCAACCGTCTGCTTGGCCTCGGCGCAGGCGACAACCGATGACAAGTCCCGCGGAAATCGGCGCGAGCCCGAACTCCGATACCAACACCGCGCGCATCATGCGACTGGCAAACGTGTCGATCTTCACGATCGGGCTCGGATTCGCGATTCGCGCCGGCGTAGCCGAGCCGCTGCAGAAAAACGTGTTCGAGGCCATCGCTCCGGGGCACGCCGGAGAAATGGTCGGACATGCGCTGGGCATGACCTTCATCGGTTTCGCGCTGACCTTGCTGGTAGGCAGCATGATCGTCGACTGGGTGGGCAGCCGGCGGCTGATCATGGTCTCGGCACTCGCCTACCTGATCGGCAGCGCAATGGCGCTCGCGGCGACCTGGCTGCCGCCGGGACCAGCCAGTGCGCCGCTGCTGACGGTCGGTTTTCTGCTGACCGGCCTGGGATGGGGCATTGTGGAATCTGCCACCAACCCGATGGTCGCGAGCCTGGACCCCGCCAACAAGGTTGGCCTGCTCAATCGCCTGCATGCCTGGTGGCCCGCCGGCATCGTCGTCGGGGGACTCGCCGGCCTGGCGATCGGCAAGCTGGGCTTGCCTTGGCAGCTTAACTTCGTTCTCCTCATGATCCCGCCGCTAGGCATGCTATGGGGCCTTCGCGATGTATCGATTCCCGTGACCGAACGCGTGGCGCAAGGGGTCAGCACCGGCGACATGTTCCGCGAGCTATACCGCCGCCCTCAGTTCCTCCTGTTCTTCGCCTGCATGTGGCTGACGGCCTCCACCGAACTGGCGCCCGGACAGTGGGTTGACCTCACCCTGTCGCAGGTCGTCGGCATGGACGCGATCCTGATCCTTGTCTACGTCAGTCTGCTGATGTTCGTGCTGCGCCACTTCGCCGGCGCGCTGGCGCATCGGCTATCGGGTGTGGGCCTGCTGTGGCTGAGCAGCGCGCTCGCACTGCTGGGACTCTATGGCCTCAGCCACGCCAGCAGCCCCGCCAGCGCGATGGCCTGCGCAACCGTCTGGGGAGCAGGCGTCTGCTTCATGTGGCCCACCATGCTCGGCCTGGTATCCGAGCGCTTCCCGCGCGGCGGATCGCTATTCCTCGGCATACTGGGTTTTGGCGGCGGACTGGCCATTTACATTCTGCTGCCGCAGCTCGGCGCGATTTTCGATCAGGCCAAGGCGACCGCACTGTCTTCACTGGCGACGTCCGCCCTGCCGGAGGCAGAGCGCATGTTGCATGCCTCGCGCACGGCGGCGGCACTCTCGTTTCAGGCAATCGCCTGGATTCCCGCAGCGCTGGTGCCCACCTTCGGACTGCTGTGGCTATACGATCGGCGGCACAAGCACAAGCAACTGCACACATGAGAGCGAAGCGGCCTCCACCGCCGTCATCGATACACGAAACCGTGACTGGCGCCGGGCACCACGGCAAGGCAGGCGAAACCGGCTACGATCTCGCGTTCTACCGCCGTCACGCGATCAATCCGCCCAGTGAGCTGTTCAGGATCATGGACGGCGTGTACTACTTCGCCAAATCTGCAGACGGCTGCTTCGTCGCACCCAACAAGTTGCTGCAGCAGCGCTTCGGGCTGCCACACGCGGAGGACGCGGTTGGGCGTACCGACTACGACTTTTTCAGCCGGGAAGTCGCCGAGCGACTGCGTGCCGACGATCTTGCGGTGATGGCCGGGCGCCTGTCACTGCGGCACAAGCTGGAAGTGGTCGAGAATCCACAAGGTCCCGTGTTCTGGCTATTCACCAGCAAGGTGCCGCTGCGCGCGGCGGATGGCCAGGTCGTCGGCATAGAAGGGGTCAGCACCGACGCGGAAAAAGTGACGGAGAGCCTGGCCCCTTATCAGGAACTGAAGGACGTACTGCCTTACATCCATCGCCACTATGCCGCTGACATCACGGTAGTGCAGCTCGCCAACCTTGGCTGCATGTCCGTCTCGACGCTGGAGCGGCGTTTTCAGGCGTATTTCAATTGCACGCCGAAGAGCTACATCGCCTCGATCCGTATCAGAGAAGCATGCCGCCGGCTGGAGCTGGGGCAAAGCGCCAAGCGC
>JAAFHE010000469.1 GCA_013298265.1 Lysobacterales bacterium
CAGCGAAGCCGCATACTGGCTCGCCAGCGCGTACGCTATTTTTGTGGGCGAAAAAATTCGCACGGAAAGGGCGCTGTATTTTACACCGCCGGCACTCGCGGAGCGCGTAATTGATCGCTTGGTTGATCAAGGGGCATCATTAACAGACCATCATTGGCACGATCCCGCATGTGGCGGGGCAGCTTTTCTGGTTCCGATTGCTGGCCGCATGAGTGCTGAGCTGTCGAAGCGCGGGATAGGTGCAAGCGCGCAATTAAGAAAAATTTGCAGAAACTTATCAGGAAATGACTTGGACCCATTTCTATTGGGGCTTTCGCACGATTTCCTCGAAATGGCTCTATACAATCTAGTACTAGATTCGGGAACTAGGCCAAAATTTAAGCTCTACAATGGTGATGGTTTGCTCGACCTGACATATGGTCGTGATCGTCCGGATGTCCTCGCTTTAAATCCACCTTACAGAAAACTGAGCTCTTCTGAAGTTGATCGGTATCGTTCTCTCCATGGCGACATTATTGAAAGACAGTCAAATGTATACGGTCTTTTCATTAACAGATCGCTGACGATCGTCCGGTCTGGCGGGCTGGTTGGGTTGCTAACGCCAACCAGTTTTCTCTCTGGATCGTCGTTCTCGAAGCTAAGGGCGAAACTCGTTAGTAGCTCGGACGTACTGAGCATCGACATGCTATGTGATCGGAGTGCGATGTTCATCGATGTGCTTCAGGAAACAGCCATCACAATATTGAGGCACTCTGAAGACAAAAAGAACCTCGTGCAAATAAGCGTTCCCAATTCAGAGGGGCGATTTGCTTCAATTGGAAACTATTCGCTCCCCACTTCTGGGCGGCCATGGTCAATTCCGAGACGAGAGAGCGACGGGCGTTGGATAGGGTTTCCGAGAATGAGCGCCTACGGCCTTTCCGACTACGGGTACAAGGCGAAAATCGGCCATCTAGTTGCATACCGCGATAAGCGTCAGAGGTTCGCTTCGTTGAGCGAGGTGCCGGTGCGGCACGGTAGGTCGTTACTCCGAGTAGTTCCTTTAGTTTGGGCCACGGACATTACGCCAGAAGGACGATTCGAGCATGGACGGCAAGCGAAGCGTGGCCGTAGCGACCGGTTCGTTGAGGTGAGCTCAGAAAAAGACGGTGTTATTTCGCGACCGGCAGTAGTTTTGCAACGATTGACGTCGAACGACCAAAAAAGCCGCCTGGTGGCCGCACCTGTTCCGTCAAGTTTTCTAACTCGGTATGGGGGCTTCATCTGTGAAAATCACGTAGTGGTGTTGGAGCAGATTGTCGATAACGCAGCTAGCCCGGAGTTCGTCGCTAGTCTTCTGAACTCTCGAAGCGTCGACGATATGTTTCGTTGTATCTCAGGGGCGAACAACGTATCTGTTTTCGAACTAAACGAGCTAATGCTCCCAGCACCCCAGCGGTTGAGCGAGTATTTTTCAAGGCTGGGTGAGATGAATGCCGCAGTTGTTGCAGCCTATGGAGATCTGGAAAGGCGTGCCGGTGCGCTGGCCAAGGCCGGGGGGGCGCCAAAGTAAGTGGTTTGGTTGTCAGTGTAGGCGCAGGGCGGGGGAGTTCTAGAAGCCTCGCACAGCTTCTGTTATCCAATCAGATTAGCGGTGGTCCCATGACCGAAAAGCGCTTCAAAGTCGACGCCAAAGCAGTACTAACTCTCGGCCGGAATAGCATCAAGGATTCGACGACCGCAGTCGTTGAGCTGATAAAGAACGCATACGATGCAGACGCTGAGGTTGTAGAGCTATCGATAACGACGAATGCCGAAGGAGGCGGGACAATTCGTATTTCCGATAATGGCCACGGAATGTCTGATGAAGACATAGAGAACCACTGGCTTCGCATCGGGTTTTCTGAAAAAGTAGCTAATAAAACTTCACTTAAGTTCTCTCGACGGAAGACCGGGGAGAAGGGGATAGGTAGACTTTCGGCCGATCGCCTTGGTTCCTTGCTTAGTTTGAAGTCGCGTCGACGCGGACAATCAGCAGTCGGGTTGAAGATAGACTGGAGCAGTTTCGAGGTCCCAGGGAAAGAGATAGGTCAGATTGTAGTCCCGGTACTATCCGGACAAGTCCCAAAAGTTCCTACCTACAAGAATGGGAGAAAGGCTAGTAACGGAACTGAGCTCGTTATTAGCCAGCTTAGGCAGGAATGGAGCGTTGGGGACATTGAGAAGATCCACGCTGAGCTTTCGCTGCTGTTGCCGCCATACCCAGAAATCGCTAAAACGTTCGCGATTAGATTTTCGAACGATGTCGCTCCGGATTTCAACGGGAATATACAGTATGGCCAGCGGATTCAGGGCGAAATTGAATTCAAGGCCAAGATATCGAAGCGAGGCGAACTTGAGTACAAGATGCGGTATTTCAACCCAACCGACCGTTCGAAACGTGTGTTGGCTTCCAGGAAAGTCCCGTGGAAAGAGCTTGCTCCTGACCCAAGAAGAGGTGAGAGCCGGGAGAGCTACAAATTAGGTGAAACTGAAATCCGTTTATCGTATTTCGTGCGGAGGGCGGATTTGCTCGAAGCTGGCTTAAGGCTCGGCACGCTTCGTCAGTATCTCGAACAAAATGTTGGGGTAAAGATTTACCGAGATATGGTAAGGGTAAAACCTTACGGAGATCCTGCTGGTCCTGAGGCGGATTGGCTCGGGCTTGGGCAGAGAAAGATAAGTGATCCGGCAGGGGCGCGTCGAAGTAGTTTCAAAATTGCTCCCAATCAACTTGTCGGAGCGGTATTTGCCGGGCGCGACACCAGTCCAGCGCTCATTGACAGTTCGTCACGAGAGGGACTAATCGAGAACGACGCATTTCGACAGCTCAAGGTTGTGCTGATGCGTTGCATCAATGTGATCGAGTCGAAGTACCACGAGTTGAATAAGAATACGCCAAGGCAGGAAGGCAATGCGACAAAAGCGAAGGCTGCGGTCAAGTCTCTGGCAGGGAGCTTGTCAAACCTTAGCGAAGAGCTCTCCGATTTGCGATCACGAATGTCAGATGAGGTCGACATCGATCTTTCGGCGGTCAATGAGCAGATAAGTTTGGTAATTGAGAGAGCGCAGGCAGCGGAAAAAAACTTAGACGAGCTTGCGAACCAAGCTACCGTGTACAGAGGGCTCGCTACTGTCGGTATTGCATCAGCGATTTTCGGACACGAGACGGCAACTGCAATTAACGTTGCTGACGGAAAGGTTAGGGTGGCGAAAAGGCTCCTTACAAGGTCGAACCCTGATGTTGTTGCTTGTTTAGATAGATTGGACGGCGCGATAGGGGCCATGGAACGGATTGCGAGCTGGGGAAAATTCGCTCTAACTCGCGTGAGCAAAGATAAGCGACGGCGGCGGAAAATCAACGTATCAACACTGGTTTCAAGCGTACTCGACGAGCTCCAAGGGCCGATGGCAAGCGCTGATGTTGTCTTGCGACGGCAAGTCGAAAGCGATTTGCAGGCCAAAACGTTCGAAATGGACATCGAAGCAGTTCTGATCAATTTGATGACTAATGCCTATCACGAAGTGAAGAGGCATCAGGGTGATCGCGTCATCCAAGTCAAGTTGACTTCGAAAGAACGGAGCAGGGAAGCTGGGATTGAGCTGGTTGTTGCTGACAACGGTGGAGGGATCCCGCCCGAACATACAGAAAGTATATGGGAGCCGCTTTTCTCGACGAGAACCGACGATAGGGGGCGGGCCACCGGCACAGGCTTAGGTTTGGCTATAGTTCGTTCGGCTATGGAAGAGCTGGGCGGGGGCGTGGAAGTCAAGGCAAAGGGGGCGCTAGGCGGTGCCGCGTTCTACGCTTGGCTGCCGAGGGGAATGAAATGACTTTAAAAATACTTGTGGTGGACGACAGAGCCGAGGTACGAGAGACCTTGAGGGAGTTGATTGAGCTGCACCTTCCCGAGGAACGCGAGGCGGCGGTAGAGGGGGTCTTCCCCTTCGACGGCGTCGGAGATTATGCATCGTACATTGTTGAGAATGATGTAGCGGCGCTGCTGCTCGATGAGCGCTTAAATGAGGCGAAGAATC